>JAICGJ010000084.1 GCA_025923195.1 Chryseolinea sp. | reverse complement strand
TAGTGAATTCCGCTGTTACCACCGGGCGACACTTTCCACTCGGCTGTGAGGTCGAAATTCCCGTAGGGTTTAATGGTAATTAAGGAGCCTCCAATGTTAGCAGTTCCTTCGGTGAGACCTTGTCCATCACACTTAATGGCGCCGTCTTCGACACTCCATAGCGGACCTATCGTGTCCTGGTTATAGCGTTTCCAACCATTGAGAGTACTTCCGTCAAACAAGAGTTCCCATCCCGCAGCTTTTTCAGCTTCAGTAAGCGTGTTTGGAGCGGGCGCAGCATCCGCAACACTGGTTGTATCTTCTGATGCCGTGTCTTGTGCACCCTTTTGGCATGATAGCGGCATAAGTGCCGAGAGGCCAAGGGCCATCATAATTAATACTTTGTTTTTCTTTCGCATAAGCTGGTGTTAGTGGTGTTTAAATGTAGCATCCTAAAGGTAATACTCAAAAAAAGATTATCCATGAGGATGGGACACGGTTCAACCTTGTTTTTTTCCTTGTAGGGGATCTGCGGAACCTGTGTGTATGCACTGTCAAGAAGTGGGCGACTAAATCGGCAAACTCTCAATAGAACGTTGGAATATAAATACCAGCATAATCTTGGGTTTGTTGGTTCTGAGTGAAAGACGTAGCTGGCAACATATACGCTAGTTTGTGTAGGCATCGGCAATTTGCTTGCGCAGATATTCTATTGCAGGTCGCGCTTCTGTGGAGACATCCTTCCAGCGGCATTCAATCATGACGTATCCTGTATATCCGATATTTTTTAGTTCGGTAAGATATGGTTTGAAGTCCTGGCCTTGTACGCCTGGAGGAGTCCGTCCATTCTTCTCGGCTACTTCACAATAGATCACAAAGTCTTTTGTTTTCTTAATCACATCCGGCAATTCACCTTCTTTCAGCATATGATAAATATCTACGCAGAGCCGAAGATTTTTATGGTTTACACGCTTAACTATGTTTAAAGCCTCGTCAACCGTATTTATGAAATTTGTTTCTGTGCTGTTGAGATTTTCCAGGGCTAGCGTTATATCATATCGGCTCGCACTCTGCGCAATCTTCCTTGCTATCGACACAAATTGTTCCGTGGCTTTCGCACGATCGAATCCATCGGGAACGCGTCTTGATCCGCCACTACCCCAAATTATACGCTTTACCTCAGCTTTTTCAGCCCGTGAAAAAACCATTTCTACATATTCGAGCACGGCAGCTTCATTTACTTCCGGTCCTACGACTTTCAACTCACCTGGTATAAAAATATTAAAAGCGTAAAGAGGCGTCTGCAGACTCTTGATCTTGGTGAGGTTGGTTTGAAATTGTTGCTCCGACACTGTTTTGGGAGAAATCAGATTTCCAACGGACTCTACTAAAGCGCGATAACCCAGCTGATGAAGGAAGCCGTCATGCTCAATGCTCTGTACGACGCCAATGTCGGGATTTCTAACTTTCTTTTGCGCTTCAACGGTTGTTGCTGCAACAATCAAAGCGAGAAGGGGTAGGAGATGCTTCATTGATTTAAATGTAGGTGTTACTGCGAATATTTCAATGATTTTCCATACCGAAACCTGTGACAGGATGTTGTAATTCCAATAAATAATTGTCGCCGTCTTGGTTCAAATGTAGGTGAGTCTCACACTGAACGGGGAAATTAGTTCCCAAAACCCATTTGTACGTCGCGGCTTATTTGTTAAAACAATCTTTCTTTCGAGGCTCGCCGTGTGGAATAAAAATTGACACAAGCTAACCGGATTGAAGCAAGTCTAGCGAAGTGTTCTCACACTTTCGTGATGATGAACTTCTTGTGCAACCGGTGCTATTCGAAATTAATCGGGTAGATAGTCAATGTAGTGTTGATACACAGAGCAATAGTGCGTTGAGATAGAAGATGAAGACGTATTTCCTGTGTTAGAGAAACAATTTAAATTTATGAATTCAAAGTTTAGGTATTACGGCATTGTTTTGATCAGTGCTTTACTTGTGGTAGGAATTTCTTGCGACGATGATGATGATGATGGACCTGGTGCGAATGGTGATAACACTGTGACGCTGGATTTGGTAGCAGAAGGATTGGCCTCACCGTTGGTTGTCGTTGAATCGCCTGATAATTCGGGCAGAATATTTATTGTTGATCAAGGCGGACAAATCTATATACTCAAAGATGGTCAAAGGATCTCGCAGCCGTTCTTAGATATTACTGGAAAGGTGGTGCAACGTGAAACCGTGCAGGATGAACGCGGGTTATTGGGATTAGCCTTCCACCCGGGTTTTGAAAGCAACGGGCGATTCTTTGTCTTTTATAGCGGTGCGCTTAGCGCTACCGGGCCCTTAGGATGGGATCATACAAATTATATTGCCGAATATTCAGTACCGCCGGGCACTGATCAGGCTAATGCTGGGTCGGAAAGAATATTACTCGCCATCGACCATCCTCAATCAAATCATAATGGTGGAATGATTGCGTTTGGTCCAGACGGATATTTATACATATCGGTTGGTGACGGCGGTGGAGCAAATGATACGGATGATGGCCATGTTGAGGGAGGCAATGGTCAAGATATCACTGAAAATTTGTTGGGCAGCATTTTACGTATTGATGTCGACAACACGGAGGACTACGGTATACCTGCTGATAATCCATTCGTCGGTGTTGACGGCTTTGATGAGATTTATGCATTTGGTCTGCGCAATCCCTACCGGTTTTCTTTCGACCCGGAAGGTAACATCATCGCTGCTGACGCTGGCCAGGAACTCTACGAAGAAATAAATCTCGTTGAAATCGGCGGCAATTATGGATGGAATATCAAGGAAGGTGCTCATTGCTTTGATCCCGGCAACCCCGAAACATCACCAGTGTCTTGCGCAACTCAGGATGCCTACGGCAATACTTTAAGGGATCCTGTGATCGAATTCAAGAATTCAAGGAGCTTCAGTGATGGTCTGGGAAATGTATCCATTGGCGGATATGTCTATGAAGGAGCAGATGAATCTGATCTTGATGGTAAATATATCTTTGGTGTGCTGACGCAGAGCTCCGACATGAATGGTGCCATCTTTGCAGCTGACCGCAATGGCACGACTTGGGAATATGAAAAGCTAAGCATCAGCAACAAAACAAACAATGAACTGGATGAATATGTACTTGGATTTGGCAAAGATAAGAGTGGGGAAGTCTATGTTCTAACCAACGGAACAGGCTCGAATTCAGGCAAGGTTTATCGAATCAATGAATGACAAGTGTTGAGGTGCTGGAGTGCGAAGTGCCGTCGTAACTCCAACACTTAGAACTCCAGCACTCCAACACTTTTATTATCTTTCCGTCCATTTAAGCCAAACCATGTCGATTAAATTTTCTGAAGTACGTTGGGGTATCATAGGAGCAGGCGATGTATGTGAAGTGAAGAGCGGTCCTGCCATGAATAAGATCAACCATTCAAAATTGGTGGCCGTTATGCGGAGAAATGGTGCCAAGGCCCAGGACTATGCACAGCGCCATGGCGTTCCCAAATGGTACGATGACGCAGATAGGCTTATTAATGACCCGGAAGTAAATGCTATTTATATCGCGACGCCTCCTGGATCACATGAAGAGTATACATTAAAGGCCGCAAGGGCGGGAAAGCCTGTATACGTCGAAAAGCCAATGGCGAGGACATACAAGGAATGCATTTCAATGGTAGAGGCTTGTCAGCAAGCAGGGGTCCCGTTGTTTACAGCTTATTACAGACGTCGCTTACCGAACTTCTTAAAGATCCAGTCCATCTTAAACGAAGGAATTATTGGCGACATTCGCTATGTGAATATCTTATTGAATAAAACACTGCAGCCTGACATAGTTTGGGCCAGTAGCAAAGATGACAATTGGCGAATCATGCCTGAAATATCGGGTGGAGGTTATTTTTATGATCTTGCTTCTCACCAACTGGATATGATGGATTACCTTTTTGGGCCCTTGCAGACTGCCGAGGGGATAGCGCGGAATCAGGCAGACCGTTATGCTGCTGAAGATATTGTTCTGGGAACATTTCAATTTGACAACGGAGTCATAGGCCAGGGAACTTGGTGTTTTACAACGTCTAAAATATCTGACAAAGAAGTAACAACTATCGTAGGCAGCAAGGGGCAGCTATCATTCCCTTTCTTTAGTGACCATTCAGTAACGCTCGAAGTTGAAGGTCGGCAAAAGGAGGTATTGAAATTTGATATTCCTGTTAACATTCAACAACCATTGATTCAAACTATTGTTGATGAACTAAGGGGCAAAGGTCGATGCCCCAGCACGGGGGTTTCCGGAGCAAGAACAAATAGGGTCATGGAGCTTTTCACCAGGCATAAGGAAAACTTGGGGGGATTCTAGAATAAATTCTTCAATATATCTATGAGGAATTGATTTTCAGTTAGTTTGGCTGGCCATACTTTTTTTCTTGGACAAATATTATTTGCATATCTTAAAGGTTGATAATGTAAAGATCCAATACGTCTGCCTGAACAGTTTTTTTAGTTCCTTATGGGATGCCAATAGATTAGATTGTTGGGTGTCGGCCGAGTGTTGTGTGAGGAATATGAAATTGTGGTTAACGATATTGATACTCGGGCATGTGGCAATTTCCCATGGCCAAACATTGGAGGCACTTCGCGCGAGACTTCTCCTGCTTGAGAACGCTGGTGACTTCCGATTTGATACCACAGGATTTTCCAAACTCCCAAAGATTGACTA
The DNA here is from genome assembly GCA_025923195.1 of Chryseolinea sp. Classification (GTDB taxonomy): domain Bacteria; phylum Bacteroidota; class Bacteroidia; order Cytophagales; family Cyclobacteriaceae; genus Chryseolinea. The sequence continues at coordinate 19,899 of JAICGJ010000084.1, read as the reverse complement.
TCGCTGCGACAATAAAAATACAAGTCTTGCTGACTTTTACCATGTAATAGACCTGAACCACGATGGCATGAGTGATTTAATCTATTCGGGTCCATGTGCTCCTGAGAACCAAACCGGAATTTTTTTAAACACGGGTCGGGCCTTTCGAAAGGTGTACGATAACCCTGGAAAAATTCTCTCGATTGAGTCATCGAAAAACAAAACAATCATAAACATCCTGAAGGAAGCCTGCTGCTGCGAGTTCTTTTCGCAATATACTGAAGTTGTTATTGACGAGAATTCAGGCGTAGCAAGAAATACGATAGTCTTTGGCGCCAAGACGAGGATATCGGTGTCTTCCCGTCTTAAAGAAGATAAGGTAATGGGTACCTTAAGAACAACTCCGCACGTCAACGATGCTATAAAGCGCGACGAATGTAATAATACCGTCAAGGGAAATCAGTTGACGCGCATTCGCGATTTTAAGGACGTCATTCAGCTAAACAGGACCGGACCCTGGTGGCTCGTTCTCTATCGGGAGAATAGCGAGCGGTCGTGGATTGGCTGGATGAAACTAGAATAGATCATTTATGGCGCCGGGATATTGTAGATCCAGGGTTCAACGGTGATTGGATTTTAACGATGAAACCTGTTGTTTGGCTGCAACGTAAACGAGATCGATGGTTCTCAAGTTTTGCACCGCCAGTACGGAAGACGACCTCCGGCAAATCCTGCAACTTCAGGAAATCAATCATGCGTCATCGCTCTCTGAATCACAGGCTAGTCGAGATGGTTTTGTCACAGTGGTCCATTCGCTGGAGTTGTTAAGACAAATGAATGAGGCAGCCGGACAAGTCATCGCTAAGGATGGTGAAACTGTCGTGGGTTATGCATTGGTAATGTTGAAATCATTCGCCGACATGATACCAGTTCTAAAGCCATTGTTCAATCGCCTTAAGTCGATTCGGTATGGCGACGGCAAGATCACCGATCATTCTTTTTACGTGATGGGTCAGATCTGCGTAGCTGAGCAATTCAGGGGAAAGGGGGTTTTTGATTCACTGTATAGAAAACATAAGGAACTGTACGGTCAGCAATACGAGTTGTGCGTAACCTCAGTTTCAACGCGAAATAAGAGGTCCATGCGGGCACACGAGCGCGTGGGCTTTACCACCGTTAACACTTTTCGGGACGCCACAGACGAGTGGAATATATTGGTCTGGAACTTCTCCGAATGACCAATGCGACTAATGCTAGGTCCCTTTCATTCTATTCGTTGCCATCCTGTAAAGTAAACGTTACTTTGCCGTTAAATCGCACCTTATGGAATTCGTAACGTTACTGTCTTACATAGTCTGGGATATAGATCCTGACATCTTCGTCATCCCGTATATAAATCACCCGGTAAGGTGGTATGGCTTGTCCTGGGCCTTGGGTTTCTTGCTTAGCCAACAAGTGATGTATTACATTTACAAACGCGACAGCAGGCCACGGGAAGAAGTCGATGTGCTCACAGTATACATGATTGTCGCAGCCATCGCCGGGGCGAGACTGGGACATGTGTTGTTTTATGATATTGACCAATTGTTCAGAGAGCCCCTGAGTGTTTTTGCAATATGGGAAGGCGGACTAGCGAGCCACGGAGCAGCCGTTGGTATCTTGATCGCACTATATTTTTTTGCAAGGAAAACCAAAGTCAGGTATTTGTGGATTGTTGACCGACTGGTAATCGTGTCAGCGCTTACTGGCTGCCTGATCCGGTTGGGTAATTTGATGAATTCTGAAATGATCGGGCTGCCCACTACGGTGCCATGGGCTTTTATATTTGTCAGCGTTGATGGTGTTCCCAGGCATCCGGCTCAATTGTACGAGGCCATCTATTGCTTCTTTCTTTTCTTGTTCTTGTTCTGGCTTTATTATAAAAGAGGAAGTACGATAAAAGACGGACTTCTTACGGGGTTATTCCTTGTTATTCTTTTTAGCCTTCGGTTTGTCGACGAGCTTTTGAAGATTAATCAGGAAGCATTTGAGGATGGTCTTTTAATAAACATGGGACAGATATTAAGCATCCCTTTTGTTGTCATAGGGATAATCATTCTTTTTCTCACCCAGAAAAGGAACGCCTCGGATCAAATGGCGGGAGCAAGCGGCGGACATGCAGACCCCGAGCGCATTTAAGGTTGCCCGACCGGGATTCTACGGAATACCAAGGTCAGAATGGCCGATTGATTAAATACTCATTTAAGGCTTGGCTGTGTGTTAAGCTAATACGCTGGATATGAAGGGTGACTGTCGAATAAAATCCCCCTTAGTTAGCTGTTGTACCAGAAAATTGGCGACATCCCCAGCCATTATTGAGTTACCCAGGCAGTCTGTAAGACTGATCTTTGTTCGACCACACCCGGGCACAAAATGTATGAATGGTACCCTAACCATAGTCCATTCCAGATCGGATTGAGCCAACCAGTATAAGGCGTTTTGCCGGTCCTGCTGAATGTGTGGGAAATTGTTCCTCATCCACTCCGTTGCGGCCTTTGTATTAGCGCTTTTATGATCACCAGGCATATCGATATTTACACCTGCGAGGAGGATGTAACGTTGCAACTTATATTTTTCCATTGCGCTTATAACATTTTTTGTAGCACGTTCTGCAACTAGCGGTTCGTCTTTTCTTTGGCCTATCGTACTTATTACAGCTTGACAGTTCTGCACCAGAACATCAACGGTGCCTGGATCACAAGCATCACCTTTAATGATTTCGATCAGTTCGTGTTGAATGTCAAAACTATCGGGCGTTCTTAGCAGAAGCTTCATCTGATATTGTTGCTGAACCAATTCAGCGACCACAAATCGTCCGGTCCGGCCGCCGCCACCGAGAATGGCGACTCTTAAGGTTTGTTTCATGATTTCCTTTATAATATTTAGAAAATGATTTTAGATCGCGTGATCATTGAAACCACGCATGAATCTCAACGGCAGAAAGCAAGGCCGCTGAACGGAGTCTAAATAGTTATAAAGATTTTTTGATTGTGAAATATACGCAAAGTTGTCAGAGTTCGCACACCCGCCGTGTACCGTCGACTACTGTTGACCGTGGACGTCGACCGTGGACTCCTGAAGTATGCACACCCTTCCATGGACTATGGACCATCGACCATGGACTCAAAAAATTACACACCCCACTGTTGACCGTTGACCGTGGACTCCTGAAGTATGCACACCCTTCCATGGACCATGGACCATCGACCATGGACTCAAAAAATTACACACCCCACTGTTGACCGTTGACCGTCGACCGTGGACTCCCGAAGTATGCACACCCTTCCATGGACCATGGACCATCGACCATGGACTTTAACATATCTTTCCTATTTTTGAATACAATGAACAGACACTTCAACCAACAGGAACGGGATCTGATAAAGCTGGCTGGCTTTTTCAAGAATCAAAGCATCAAACTGATGGAAAAAGGAATGTTAGGGGAGGAGCATAAAACAGTCCAGGAAGCTGTCGACCGGTTTCTCGAGCATATGGACAGCCATGTAAACACGCGTGCGTTTATCCTCGATCAGCACGAATACCTTAACAAGCTAGTGAAGGATAATGCGCGGTGTCCGAAGTGCCTCAGCAGCGAAAAGCTGAAAGTTATTGGCACCGACAAAAACGAAAAGGGCTGGAAAAGCAATCGTTACAAATGCAGAAAATGTAATATTGAGTTTACATGGAACCTTCCAAATAACCCTTGGCACATGATCGAGTACATCCAGGAAATGCTCATACAAATGCGGGCAAAAGTAGATGATACGTCTACGGCAGAGGATGCGAGGGTAGAAGCGTTAGAAACCATAGACAATATGGAATCAAATCTTAATAAGCTTAAACCAGTCATTGATGCGCATGACCGGGAATATCGCGAGCTTCAAGCGCGCGAATCTGAAATGGAGCGGCTGATGCACGAGTTTAAGAATTCGTTGACAATTGAAAAAATTAAGATGGATACGTGGGATAACAGACAGAAACTCAAACACAACAAATGATATTACTTTCTGTATCACATCTTTCGAAGGAAGGACTTGGTGGTTTCCAACTTCAGGACATAACCTTTTCTCAGCGAAGGCGTGAAAAAATTGCTATTGCCGGTGAAACGGGTTCCGGGAAAAGCACCTTGCTGAAAATCATCGCTGGTTTGGAACAACCGGATTCTGGCGATGTCATTTTTGAAGATGAAAAAGTGGAGGGACCACTGGCAACCTTAGTACCAGGGCACCCGGCCATTGCCTACCTCACGCAGGATTTTGAATTACCCAAGCATGTTCGCGTCGAAGACATCCTGCCTTACGATGATAATCTTGGAGCCGAAAACAAACGAAGATTACTTGAGGTCTGCGAGATCGCGCATTTGTTGGAAAGAAAAACTGATGAGTTATCAGGTGGAGAACGGCAGCGCATTGCCATTGCTAAATTATTGCTATCGGCGCCAAAGCTTTTGCTACTGGACGAACCATTTTCAAATCTTGATATGGTTCATCGGAATATCCTTAAGAATGTACTTAAGGCGATCGGCAAATTTCTTAAGATTACATGCATTCTCGTTTCGCATGACCCGCAGGACGTCCTTTCCTGGGCGGATAAGATCATTGTCATGAGGGATGGAAAGATCGTTCAACAGGGTTCACCTAAGAAAATTTACCGCCGGCCCGTAGATGAATATGTTGCTGGCCTTTTCGGAAGCTATAACTTGGTTGAAGGAAGCAATGCAGGTTTGTTGGTGAACGGCTGGGGACTAAGATCAAATGGAAAGGATATTTTGGTGCGGCCCGAAGTGTTGAAGATTGTCGTTGGTAAACGAAACGCAATTCCTGGAATGGTTAGTGATATAAAATACCTCGGTAGTCATTATGAGATTGAAGTTGATCTAGGTGAATTCAATCTCACAGTTCATCAAAGGAAAAAAAACGTGAGCAAAGGAGACAATGTTTACATCAGGTCCTCACCCGATACCATACATTACTTGCGCCGCCAAGTCATGCCTGCCCTGCCTGATTTAATTCATCACTAGAGGAATTCTTGCAGGCAGTCAGTTCAAAAAATGGATGACTGAGATTTTTTCAAAGCGATGAACCTCCCACGGCCGATACTGATAGGCTACACGATTGATAATTTCGTTCATCGTGAATACTTCATAGACAGAATAGGGGTTTGCTCCTGCCATTCTGTAACGCTTTATTTTTCTCATAAGAATAAAGTTTAAAAATTCGGCCCGGGACGCCGGAACTGTTATAAAAAAAATAATTATACCCTTAATATACAGCACAGTTAAGAGGTAAGAAAGGGCATCCGTCTCATGGAGCATATTCAGGCAAATTGTTATGTAATATTGAATATTTTATCATTGATTTAGTTCTTAAATCATTAATGTTTTCGAGTGTGTGTTTTAAGTATCGAAGGTAAGGTGCTGTTTTTGTCGGAGAATAGTTGTTTGTGGTGATGAGTGAATGTAATAGGGCAGACCTGAAAACGGATATTCAATACTATCTCGTGTAAGATTTTGCAAACAACTGAAGCAGCTGTTGGGCTCGAAAATTGACCGTCGGCAGAATGCTTATCAAGAAAGAGAAATAGCCTAACTCCGTGAGGTTGTTAGGCTACTTCAAAATAAGTAACAATTTTAATTTATCACTATTGAGTTTCCCTTTGTCCAGGTTTTGAATTCGTTATGGTAATACAGGTATGCCGAACTTGCAGATCCTGTAAACGTTCCCGGAATATCTGCCTTCAGATCAAGATAAATCGTTTTTGACGCATTCGATTCCATACTCCGATAGTACAAGACCAGATTACCCTGTAGTATCTCATAAAAATCGAACACGTTTTTTTCCTGCAATTCCTTTAGCTGCCAGGATTGCGGGCTTAATCCCGAGGGTATTCCAATTACAGCAACTGTCATCGGCAAAGGCTCTGACGTTTTGTTCTGCATCACGACTTTTAGTCTGACTGTTTCATTCAGTTCTACCGAAGGATTGCTTAGTTGTGTGCTTAAATCGACCTTACATTGTGTACTTGACTGTGGTTTCTTGGTATACCATTGGATATTCATGGCATAGGGAATTGGCTGGCGGGTGTCCGAGAAAGCAATGCGTATTTTTTGATTATGATTATGTCGGAGATCCCTCGTGAAGCCATTCAATACGATTTTTTCGCGCGCGTCTTTTTCATATTTCACCTTTTCCGCGAGTCGATTGTCGACGGAAATTTGAATTTCACCGTCGTCGCTGGTTGCCCGGATGATATTAGCGTACTCGGTTAGTGCCTTCAGTGAAAGTGTTGTACCCTGTGTGGATCCGAACTGACCGTTGTTTCTATTACCCAGTATGTATCGGATGCACGCAGTAACCAAGTGCCTATCGGCGTCGGGTGTCTTTAGAAGGGCAATCGTCCAGAGTGCAGTCGTTTCGTTTAATAGTGAAAGACCACCGCTGTATACGATTGAACGTTGTGATTTGAGGTGTTCGAATCCTGAAGTTTCTATTTTTTTCCTGAAGATGTTGACCAGGTGTTCATAGTCCTCCATTTGTTTCAAGTTGAATGCAGCGCAAGCTACAAGGGCCATGCGGTACATATCTTTAGACTGGAGAGCTTCTTCGAAAGCGCGGCGGTATTCCGGCAGTATCGCTGTTGAACCTGTCTCTGAAAGAGCGTATGTAATATATGCATTGCTGATTGCTTGAACGTCGTTAAAACCATGTTCGGATTGTCGTACGTTAAATCCACCTTTGCCATCCCTGCGATCTAATAGCCATCGCCGTGTGCGGTGGATCATATCTTCGTCTACGCCTGCGTACACTTTTTTCATCTCATGAAATTCCACCAATCCGTAGGCTGTCAGGCCTTCATGGGCTGCCGGTTCTCCGAACCATTCGAAGCCGCCACCTGATATTTCATAAGCCATAAGCTTCTTGTACCCACTTTTGATATAGTTCAAGGCCTTCTTTTCAATTGCTGGACTGATCGTTCCCGATTTTTGTAAATACTGCAAGGCCAGGATGTTTGGAAAGGTACTTGATGATACTTGCTCGAAGCATCCATGGGGCTCACGCAAGATCGATTCAGCGCCTGTAAATAAATCACTAATCACATCCGGAAATGCCGTGAACTCAGCCTTCAAAGTGCCACGTTCCGGTTCATCAATTGAAACGGCAACAGCTTTATCCATTTCATTTCCAGAAAAACTGACCATTGCTGGAAACCCGGTCGGCCGCACCTGAATGATTTGTTCGATTTTATCTTTATGCCGTGGCGCTTCTAGATGAATTTGAATGGGGAACATTCCTTCTTTTCCATTCGCGGTAATCTTATAGAACTGAGTTTCCGACAAGCCGGGTTTGATTTGAATGGTCCTGACGTCCGGTTCATGGGTTGATAATTCAGGAGGTAGCGTGATGGTGATCTTGGCCGACTGTGTGATTGAAGACTCATTCTTAACTTGAACAGGTAGCCTTAAGGTGTCTTCGAAGCCGAGAAATTCCGGAAGTTTGGCATCCAAAGAGAGTGGGAGTGAGGTGTGATACACCATTTCGGTTCTGCCAACTAGTCCTGCGCGGTTAGCGCCTTCAGCGGTAATTCTGAAGGCGCTAACCGCATCATTGTTATAAAATGAAAGTTTCGCTTCGCCCCGCTCGTCCGTCACAATGGTGTGATTCCAGTAGACTGTTGCTCTAAAATTTTCACGCTCATCTGTTTTGGAAGATTCCTCCACATAAAATTGACGGGTCGCTGAAAAACTACGAGGCTTGATAGTCAGACCGTTGTATTTTGCAAGTCGTTGTTTGGTTTTGAACGATGTGTAACCTAGGTTAGACTTTGTGGTGATTAAAATAACGCCGTTGGCTGCAGCGCTGCCGAACAAGGCCGTGGCTTCCGGCGAACTCATAACTTCCACAGAGGAGACGTCTTCAGGACCAACGATACCAGCGTTGGAAAAATTCTGATTCAGACTTGTTCCAATGGGGAACCCGTCAATGACATACAGTGGATCACCTCTTCCGTCCATAAAGGAACTATTGCCGCGCATCCTGAAAATTACATTCGAACCAGGACTTCCGGATTGAGGTTGAATAATTACACCGGCAACTCTCCCTTGCAAGAGGCTTTCGAACGTCGCAGCCGGCAGGTTTCCGGCAATATCCTTCTGATAAACAGTTGTCAATGATGCAGCTAGACCTCTCTTGTTTTCTACACCATAACCTGTTACAACGACTTCAGACAGTTGAGCCACGTCCTCCTGCAAAGTCATATTTAAGTTTGTTTCGTCATCGGTATTTTCTAATAGCGCTTCATTCACGACAACTGGTATACTTTCTACCACCGTCGGAGGACTTTTTTCAAGTTTGAGTTGTTCTGGAAGAAGTTCGGTTTTGTGTTTGTCATTTAAAACGATGGAAAAAGACTTTTCCGAATGAACAGTTATTTCTCCGGGCTTCTTTACTAAAAGCAGAACGGCAACGGTAGGATCGATATTCTTAAAGATAAAGTGACCATCTTCTGTGGTTCTGATTTTGTCAATCCTTTTTTTGTTGCCCAATTCTACAATCGTTACTTCTGATGCAACTCCCTGTCCGTTGTGCACTACAGTACCGGATAGATTTTTTATTTTTTCAGCGCTATGCAAGATTTGCTGATCCATTGCCAAGACTTGTTTCCAGGTAAAGCGTCTCCATCCCTGTGTCATCAACAAGTAATCCAGCGCCCGAGAAGCTTTTGGTTCTTCTGGATCAAAATAAAAGGAAGGTTCTTGAATTTCACCCCTTACCTCCGAGGAAAGCAGCAAAGACGATAGGATATTGTCTTGTTTGTCGTCTGCAAAGGTTATGAGTTTATCATCCACAACAGCAAGTGATAGTTTCACGGAGGTTGCGTTGCCCTTACTATCTCTAGTTTTAATTCTTAAATCAACTTTTTCGCGTGGTCCGTACCGGTTTTTATCCGTTATTAGTTCAATATTTAGTGTTTTATCCCGGTTGAGAAATACTAGTCTTTCACATTGTTCTGTGTCATGACTGTCAAACAATGTAAATACGGCAAGACCTGCCGGAAAATGCGCTGTCGGTATTTCTATGTGATTTTCGCCTTTAGCCAAGTTGATTTTGGATGCATAGACGATCTCACCGTGGGACCGCCCTACCAGGTGGGCATGCGTTGTTGAAGGGGAATGAATAGTCCATACGGTTGACTTAGCGTTCGTCTCGTTAAGCCCAAACGAAAAACCGAAGTCCAGGGCCTCAGGTAATGGCATGAGTGGGTTGTTACCTGCAGGCTTATCAATTTGTGCAAAATATTTTTTTCCAGGAACTGCCGTAACCCAGAATGCGCCCATGCCCATGTGAAAACTTTCAAATGGCGTAACAACATTTCCTTCACCATCAATGATGTACCCGGATACGTCAGCTCCCTTTCCAAATTCATTTACTGCTTTAAAAGCCATTTTTGACGGTGCGTTGAGCGTCCAGTGTCCTCCTTCGGGGAAGAACTGAATCCTGATCTTATTCAAAACAATGGGAATGGACCTCGAAATGGATTCTTCAATCCCGGATGCCAAAACGATGGTTTGCAGTAGGCCGTCCGTTGTTGCAAGCGTGTCGGGAAGTTTGAAGGTAATATGACCTTCCCCATCGCCGTCGGAAATGATGTTCGAGTTTACCAATTTGTTTCCTGCGATCATTACTGAAAAACGAACTGCGGCCCCATTCACCTTTTCGTTTTTCAGGTTGGTGATTTTTAGTGTTGCATTGACTTCATCGCCAGGTCCATACGATTCCTTTTTGAAATCCAGTCTCATCAACAGTCGTGGTGTTGTCACTCGCTGCACATGGATATCTTTTTGAAAATAATTATTATCACCAAAATTTTTCATCCATCGGGTGAATGCTCGTATTCTGTATAATCCGCCAGGGGCCGATTCCGAAACAATAAAATCTCCATTGGCTGTCCCTTCTTTGATTACGAGATCACACCGCGACATAACGCTACCCTTTGGATCGATCAGTTCAACGTACACAACATCGCTGATAGTGGAGGGTTGATGCGTGTTGCTGTTCAGCACAAATGCGTTGAACCAAATATCGTCGCCCGGTTGGTAAAAAGGTTTATCAAATTGGAGATATACTTTTTCTTCCGGAAAAGTGCTGTTGAATAATAGCACTCTGTTTTTCAAGTTTTGTATGAACAACGGATCTTCAACGGTTTCAAAACTCGTAACGATAGTGAACAACAATACAAATGTTGCGATATAATATTTGCGTGTTTTCATAGTCCTAAATTTTTAAAGTTATTTGCGCACTGAAACGGCGCGTAGCCGGTGCATTAAATAGATCCAGGCCGTTGCCCGAAGCATATCCAAAGAGAGAGGAAGAGGGATCTACACCTGAATAAGGTGTAATGAGCACTAGGTTATATCCTGTCAATGTAAACCTTACTTCTTTTACGAGTGTGCGATTGATCATTCGGTTTACAGAATAAGAAAGGGAAAGTTCATTCAACCGTATCCAAGAAGCGTCTTCTATGTATTCTTCTCCAACACCATCCCAGCCATATCTTACCCAGCGATTCTCACCTATTGATTTGTTTGGATCGGCAAAATCGACCTGAAGATTGTTTCGATTTCCATTAATGTCCGCACCTTCAAAAACATAATTTGTGATGTTTCTTTCATCACCCGTCCGCTCCGACTTTCCTAAATAGTCCAGCGCTGCATTCGTACCATTCCATATATCGCCCCCTTTTTTGAAATCAATAAGAAATGAAAGCCTGAGCGGCTTCCACTGAATAAACGAGGACCACCCCAATGTCCAATCCGGGATAGGATTTCCAATCATCTTTAGCGTATGGTCTTCAATTGGAAATCCATCGGTACCGATAATTTTCTCTCCTGCTTCATTTCTTCGATACGATGATCCGTAAATGGAACCCAAGGGTTTGCCCGCTCTCATCACCGATTGAATAGAGGTAAATCCCGCTAACGGGATAAGGTCGTCTGAACCGTGCAGTTCATCTACGATGCTGTTATGCTTGCTCCAGACCATGTCCGTTCCCCAATGAAAATTTCCACTGTACCGATAGTAGCCGGCAGTGACAGACCCACCGTGATTATTTATAGTGGCATTGTTGCTCAGTGCGTAATGCGCGCCATCCCAAATTGGTGCGACGAAATCAGCAGTATGATTATTGAAGTAGGCAAATTCAAGCTTAAATCCATTCAAACCAAAAAACTTGAAACCTGTTTCAAATTTGGTTTCTCTTTCGGGTAATAAATTTGGATCAAAGAACAATTCCGTTGCTTCGAAGAATGTATTGTAATTGACGACCTCAGAAAGCGTGGATCCATATGCCCAACCTGAATATATTAGTGGCGACTCGCGAAGAGTACGCCCCAGAGAGATGTATAACTTCAGGTATTCGATACGCCACTCATTGAACCACCTGCTTATGTCGATGCTGACACTGCCCGCTGGGAGCGCGTTGACGAATTTCCTATTGTTATTTAATGTCGATGAAAAGTATGATCGGGTTGTGAAGCGGGCGCTCAACCAACCATCATATTCATAATGTATATTGAGCAGAGTCTCTTGGGAATTTCTGGTGATGGCCTTGGTTAGTTTTACCGTCGAGTCGGCGCCTGTTGTTGCGTCGCCAGTCAAAGTCCCTATACCAAAAGCATCGTGACGAGCAAGATCCCGTTTCGCGAATTGCATTTGAAAGGACGCACTCACTTTGAGATTACTTCGCCCTCGCATCAAATAATAGGATGGCGTTAAGAGGACAGTTACTAAAGTATGTGATTCATTACGCTCCGTGATTCTTCCAGGTACGTAAGAGGAATATCCCGGTGGGATCCCATGTACATTTTCATTCCGTTGGTTATCGACGTTCGCGTTCAAATTTAGACGAAAGGGACTCGAGGGAGCATAGTCAATGCTTAAGCCACCAATGAATCGCTGCAAGTTGTCGTTGTCCGGCGATTCGCTTGCAAGTCCGTTGGGATTGTCTACTTGTCCAGGGGCGTGCGACCGATGATTCCCATCGTCCAACTGATACGAGTCTCGGAAATCAAAGGCTTTGTCAACAGGAAATCCGCTCGCGTTGTCGAATGTTGCAGGCGTTCTGTAAATACTTCCGATTATAGTAGCGTAGTTCGATCCGCGGCTCAGCAAATGTCCTTTTGAATTATTGAACGATGTTGATATTGTTGCACTTAGATGTTCCGCGATTTTGAGGTGTCGCAGACTTCCTGACAAATTGAATCGCTTGTACCATGAATTTGGTATGATAGAGTTCCTTGTTCTGGCTTCAGCATCAAATACAACCATGGCGTGCCTAAAACCAGGTATGACAACCGTAAGCTCAGTTGCAGTTGTCGAACCAGTCCTGAAAAATGAGCTCGCGTCATAGGCATTTACGGCTTTTCCATTAGCAGGACCCGCGGGAGCGAGTTTTCCATTCTTGTCATATGGGTAATCGCTACCATCATACTGCAGTGTGCGGACCGACGGCCCCCATGAAAAAATCTCACCTGAATCAGCTCCCCGCCATTGCAAGTTTCCATCACTCGGTCGTCCTTGCGCATATTCATTTTGAAAGGCTGGTAACTTATTGATGTGCTCGATTCCAAATGATGATGCCAGCTGCATACCAAATCCTCTCTGTTTTACCGGATTGTCATTCATTACTAATTTGTATCCACTCCGTTGCTTCTTTACGGATCGAACTGCCGATGGATTAATGCCATACTTTGAGTTGTATGACGGAGTTCGTTCTGTAAGCACAGATACACCAGGTATATTTCTGGCAATGGTGTCCTGATAGAGAGACCTGGGAATGGGTTGAAGGTCATAATGCTTTCGCTTCTTATTGTCTTTACTTTTCTTGGGACGGTTTACAGTTTTGAAATTGTCGTTGGTTACAACAATTTCGCGTGTTTGCATTCCAATGAATGAAAACACCAAAGTTTCGCCAACCGGAACATCAATGGAATAATAGCCGTTGGCGTCAGTTGTTGTACCGACCGTTGTACCCTTGACGAGAATATTAATCCCCGGTAGGGGAGAGCCATCATTTGTGGTAAGGGTGCCTGAGATTGTTCGCAGTTGCGCGGGCAACTGAAAAGTCAATAAGAAAAATGTAAGTGTTGTAGAGAGTTTCCGCATAGGCTTGTTGTTTAGTTATGCCTATGATGCAATTGCTAGTCAATCTCCATAAATGGAAATCAATTTTTTTCCAGGCCACCACGAAGTTCCCAAGCGCCATAATTCGAGAATTGAATATTTTCTTGGAATTGTACAATCATTTTACATACATTTACGTAATTAATCACTACAATGAAGGGAACAAACATAGGGGAGTTCGAGGAACTGGTATTGCTTACTATCGCCGCACTTATGAATGATGCCTATAGTGTGGCGATTTGTGACGAACTGGAAAAAAGCACGGGTCGGTCAGCAAAGCTTGGAGTCGTGCATGCAGTTCTAAATAGATTAGAAGAAAAAGGATTGGTTAAAAGTAAGTTAGGCGAGGCTACGAGCACGCGGGGTGGTAAACGGAAAAGGTTTTATACAATCACAAATGGAGGCAAGGCGGCGCTTATCAAGTCAAAGGAACTCCGCGATGAACTTTGGAATAAAATCCCGGACTTAGTTCTAAAGCGAATTTGAAATGAAGGCACGCAATACAATCGGTCCTCCGAAGTGGGCGCGCGCTCTATTGCGCTGGTATTGCAGACCTGATCTGGTGGAAGATCTTGAAGGAGATTTAAATGAGTATTTTGAGCGTAACCTGAAGTCCAAGGGTGCGACTGTTTCTAAATTCATTTATGCTATCGATGTACTTAAATTCTGCAGGCCTTATACCTTACGCAAACCGAATTTTTATGATCTCTTACTGCAGTGGATTATGATAAACTCCTCTTTAAAACTTTCTACACGGATCATTCTCAGGAATAAACTATTCTCTTCCATCAATATTTTTGGGCTTGGCGTGAGCATGTCTGTCGGACTTCTTTTGATCGGGCTGCTTTCTGATATGAATTCCTACGATGAATTCCATGAAAATCATGATCGCATTTATAGAATAGTCACCACCTATAAATATCTTGACCAGGATGAAAATGACTTTGCATCGACATCACTGCGTGCGGGAAAAGCCATTGAGGAGTCCGTTCCAGGCATAGATAAAATGGCCGTATTATACAGAGGATTTGAGGGCGATCTGAAATCCGGAGAAAAGGTAGTGCCGCTTACAGGTCTTTGGGCGAGCGAGTCATTTTTCAGCATGTTCACATTCCCTATGATAAGCGGTGACCCTGTTACTGCTTTAAGGGAACCATTTTCAATTGTATTAACTGAAAAATCCGCGAAGAAGTTTTTTGGTGATGACGAAGCTTTGGGAAAAACAATACTGTATCCGGGAGAAAAGGAAAACAATCAGTATATCGTTACCGGAGTAATAAAGGACGTTCCCTCATTTTCACATGTGAAGTTCGATGTACTGGCATCCATTAGCACTCGCGAAATCACCATGAAGGGTGAAAAGTGGGAAATGGTGTGGGATAATGTCTGGAATGCATATGTGTACCTCCTTGTGCCGGAGAAAACGGATTTGCAAAATCTTCAGGCTAGCCTTAATGACATTAGCACAAAAGAAAACAAGACAGTAAAAAATAAGCTGATTAGCCTGTCGCTTCAGCCTTTAGGTGAGATTGCAATGGGCGAAGACCTGAACAACTCCATTGGACCGGTAATGGGAAGCAGCAATGTTTGGATGATTGGCGTGCTATCGGTTATCGTTATTTTATCGGCATGTTTTAATTACACAAACCTTTCCATTGCACGCTCCTTCAGGCGCTCTCGCGAAATCGGAATTCGGAAAGTTGTCGGAGCGCTCAGATTCCATGTTATTGCCCAATTTGTAGTGGAGGCTGTTGTAATTGCTTTGTGCGCGCTGGTTTTTGCATTTGCCTTGTTTGTCATAATTAAACCTTACTTCTTTTCACTCAATGATCAGTACAGGGATATGTTATTGTTGGATGTGTCAGCAAAAATGGTCGTCTATTTTATTCTGCTGTCTATTGTCGTCGGCATTGTTGCAGGGTGTTTGCCAGCGATACTTTTTTCTCGCGTCAATGCGATACAGGTATTAAAAAATATTTCTTCCATTCGCGGATTTCGAAATGTGACCATGCGCAAGGCGCTCATCGTCGCACAATTCACGATTTCGATGATGTTTATTGCAGCTACTATCATCGGCTATAAACATTATAAGCAAGTCCTGGCATTTGATCTCGGCTTTGATACCGAAAATATATTGAACATCAGATTGTTTGGAAAAAATAAAGCACACCTTCTCAGCAAAGAACTGCGAGAGATGCCAGAAGTAAAACATGTTTCAACTTCATTGATGATTACCAGTCTGGGATCTTATTGGGGCACCAATGTAAAATACTCCAATCCTCAGGATTCTGCCTTTGTCAACTATAATCTTATTGATGAACATTATCTGGCACTGCATGGGCATAAACTGCTTGCTGGACGAAATTTCAAAAGCAAACCTCTGGATGCAGGGGAGACAGAGGTGATTGTGAATGAAGGAATGCTTAAGCGATTCAATATTGCTAATAATGATCCACAGATGGCAATTGGAGAGTTCATTACCATGGATAGAAAGGAGCTCCAAATTATCGGCGTAGTGAAGGATTTTCAATACGGCAAATCCATTGACAACGAGATCGAAGAATTTATGTTCAGATACTCGGCAAAGGGCGAATATTTAAATGTAAAAGTGCTCTCTTCGGATTGGCCAGTGACGCTCAAAAAAATTGAAATTGCCTGGAAAAAAATCGACGATGTCCATCCGCTGGAGGCAACATTTTATGACGAGCAAATAGAGCGTTCATACAGTGATTTTTCTTCCCGTATAAAAACTATTGGAGCGCTAGCATTCCTGGCAATCTGCATTGCTTCCATTGGTCTTTTCGGGATGGTTGTGTTCACGACCGAAACCCGACTAAAAGAAATTAGCATCAGAAAAGTTTTGGGGGCTGGTGAACGCAAACTTGTATTTCTATTGAGCAAGAGTTTTCTCTTACTACTCGCAATTTCAGCAACGATAGCGTTGCCTTTCACGCATTTCTTCTTCGCAAAATATGTGTTAAGTGAATATGCGGATAAGGCGCCAATCGCATGGACTGAGCTATTGGTTGGCACAGCGGCGGTGATAACCATAGCTTTTGCAATGATTGGTGCGCATACGTTACAAGCAGCACGTTCCAATCCTGCTGAGGTGTTGAAAAATGAATGATAAAATTCCTGACGTTGAGAAAACTAAAAAGGATGGACCTCCGCGTTTGGCTCGATGCTTTCTGCGCTGGTATTGCAGACCTGAACTGGCGGAAGATCTCGAAGGCGATCTCAATGAATACTTCTTTCGCAATCTAAAAAAAAATGGCCCTGTTAAGGCAAGAATAGTCTACGTTGTTGATGTCTTGAAATTTTTGAGACTCTATACGATTAGAACACCAAAACTTATCAACATTATAATTCATTGGATTATGCTTGGCAGCTATATAAAGACCTCATCACGCAACATATTGCGCCACAAACTATTTTCTTAATTCAATATTATTGGATTGGCAGTCAGCATCTCCGTTGGTTTATTGATGATCGTTTTTGTTTCAGATCTGAATTCGTATGATAATTTTCATGAGAAAAAGGACAGAATTTTTAGGATCATTTCAAGGGATCATAATCAGGTTGACCTGGCATCAACATCCATTGTTGCCGGGAAAAAAATTAAGGAAGACGGTCGTGATATTGAAGACATCACGATTTT
Organism: Chryseolinea sp.; assembly: GCA_025923195.1. Taxonomy (GTDB): domain Bacteria; phylum Bacteroidota; class Bacteroidia; order Cytophagales; family Cyclobacteriaceae; genus Chryseolinea. Next base: position 3,045 of record JAICGJ010000084.1, on the reverse strand, counting down.
GCGACGAGGCTTCGGCGGCGATGCATCAACCGGTGACAGGATTCTACCAGTGGGTGGTTTATGGGCAGATGACTCATTTTTCAATGTCTTTACCTTTCCCATGCTCTATGGCGACCCGGCTACCGCACTACGGGAGCCTTACTCAATCGTTCTGACGGAAGAGACGGCGAAAAGGCTCTTTGGAACCAGCCAGGTCCTTGGAAGGTCATTAAAGTTTGATACAACACATTACTTTGTGACGGGCGTCCTGAAGGACATTCCGAAGCTTTCACACTTACGTTTTGGAACCCTCGTTTCTTTTTCGACACTTGAACTGGCGCATCCGGATACCGATAATGATTTTATGAACTGGGGCAGCGTCTACCAGAATTACGTATATGTCGTTCTTCCTGAAAAGCCGAATACCGAGAATTTGCAATCTAGGTTGGATAAAATATCTGCGCAGCAAAACGCGATCGCAAAAAATAATTCCATAACACTCGGTCTTCAGCATCTAACTGAAATTTCTATCGGTAAAAGGCTTGATAACCAATTAGGTCCTAAACTGCCCGATTTGGCTATCGCGATACTAGTGGGACTCACTTGTGTTGTTATCATTTCGGCTTGTTTTAACTACGCGAACCTCTCCATTGCCCGATCCCTGAGAAGATCGCGCGAGGTAGGGATTAGGAAAGTCACCGGTGCAACAAAGAGCAACGTGATAAATCAGTTCCTTGTTGAAGCTGTATTGATTGCGCTATTGGCTCTTGCTTTCTCTTTCCTTATCTTCCTGTTTCTCCGCGAGCAATTTTTATCGCTCCACCCTTTTGTAGAAAGTCTGGTGACATTAGAACTTTCTCCTTCGCGTATTTATTACTTTATCGCTTTCGCGATCATCGTCGGAATCACAGCCGGATTTTTACCAGCATTTTTTTATGCGAGGGTTAATGCCATTCAAGTATTAAAGAATGTTTCATCTCTTCAGCTGTTTCGACATATCAACGTTCGCAAAACGCTCATTGTGGCACAATACATCTTCTCCCTGATTTTTATTACCATTACCATTATGGGATACAAACAGTATCGAAGTTTCGTCACATTTGATCTGGGATTTACGACGGAGAATATTATCAACATTTTCTTGCAGGGGAACAAGGCAGATGTGGTGACCAAAAAATTGTCAGAATTGCCGGAGGTGGCCGGTATATCTAAGTCGCTCCTGGTCATGAGCCTGGGTAGAAATTATAGCATGCAGGCAAAGCATATGTATTCTAATGACTCTGCCAATGTTATGATGAATATTGTCGATGAGCATTACCTTGAGCTCCATGACCATGAGTTCCTGGCAGGTCATGATTTTACTCCCAGATCAGATCATTCTGATGAAAGTGAATTGATTGTAAACGAACAGTTCCTTAAGATGTTCAACCTGCCTGTGGATCAACCGTCAAAAACACTGGGCGATGTGATTATCATAGAGGGAAAGAAGCTGAGAATAGTTGGCGTGCTAAAGGATTTTCATTACGAGACCGTGGAGGATGAAATTCAACCTGTTGTTTTCCGCCATTTCAATAATCCCGACCAGGGATATATTAATGTCAAACTGTCCACACCGGATTGGTATGCCGCAATGTCCAAGATCGAAGATGCGTGGAAAAGAATTGACAGCGTTCATCCTCTGGACGCGGCATTCTATGATGACCAGATTGAACACGCTTACAGTCAATTCTCGATGATGATTAAGGTTATCGGGTTTTTAGCATTTCTTGGGATATGCATTGCGTCGATGGGGTTGTTCGGGATGGTTGTGTTTACTACGGAGACGAGGATGAGGGAGATTAGTATCCGGAAAGTTTTTGGCGCAAGTGAAGTGAAACTGGTATTTCTTCTTAGCCGAGGATTCATGTTCCTCCTGATGTTGGCAGCAACTATCGCTTTACCAGCAACGTATTTATTTTTTGATAATGTCGTTCTAGTCAACTTTGCTTACCATGAACCGATCGAAGTTACTGAAATATTAGTGGGCCTGGCGGCCGTAATGGTCATTGCCTGCTTGATGTTGGGAGCACAGACTTTTAAGGTCGCTCGTGCCAATCCGGCCGAGGTGTTGAGGAATGAATGACCATAGTGTATTCTTTTGAGTTCTGGTTTGAAAGTAGCCAACCTGATATTACCTTGAAGAACAAGTCTGAACTCCATATTATCAATGAAACTATTACTAATTGTATGCTCTCTATTTCTTTTGACACTTGGCACGGGTCCACAGAATAAAAATAAAGTTAATGTTGTTGCTTTTTATACTTCCAGAAATGATCAGGCCCATATAACCTTTGTCCATGAGGCCAACAAATGGTTTCCAAGGATGGGTTCGCAATATAATTTCACGTACGACTCAACAAATGACTGGAGTAACATGAACGCTGAGTTCTTAGCGAGATATGATGTCGTCCTGTTTCTCGATACCCGTCCCGAAAAACAGGAACAACGCCATGCATTCCGGAAATATATGGAGAAGGGCGGTGGATGGATAGGATTTCATTTTGCCGGATTTGCTTTGAACGATTCCGAGTTTCCTCAAAATTGGGACTGGTATCATAACTCATTTCTTGGATGCGGCGAGTTTGTCAGCAATACCTGGCGGCCTACGTCCGCAGTGTTAAAAGTTGAAGATCGAAAACACCCCCTGACTAAGAGTCTGCCGCCAAAATTTAAGACAACTCCGAGTGAATGGTACAAATGGTCGCGAGACCTTAGAACCAATCCCGATATTAAAATATTGCTTTCGGTTGACCCGTCAAGCTTTCCATTAGGTACCAAGGCGGATGAGACCTGGCACAGCGGTTACTATCCCATTGCATGGACTAATAAAAACTATAACATGCTCTACATCAATTGGGGACACAATGATATTGATTATGAAGGAGGGACTAATAAAGAATTGTCTTTTCAGTTTGATAACCCTATTCAGAGTAAATTAATTCTCACCGGACTTCTTTGGCTGGGAAGACGGAAGCAACTGCAATAAACATTTTTTCCACTGTAGTGTTACTCCCGGAGCGACTCCTC
>JAICGJ010000083.1 GCA_025923195.1 Chryseolinea sp. | reverse complement strand
TTTTTTGCATGTGAATTCAACCGGGAAGGCTGAACGGGCTGAAGGTTGAGAACCTTCGAAGAACAAGTAAAAGTAGTCCCGACAGGAATCGAACCTGCATCAAAAGTTTAGGAAACTCCTATTCTATCCATTGAACTACGGGACCAGTTTTCTTTTCAATTCTTCCTTACCTACTCCGCTTTTGTAATACTTCTCCATTTTCCTGGCTGATGACCAATCCGGAAATTTTTCTGAATATACTATCTCCCAAGGTCTCAGTCCTTTTGTGTATCGATTCTTTCCGCCATTGTGTTCTCTTAGCCTGTTTGTAAGATTCTTGCAAATCCCGACATACAGATTTCCATTAACCTCACTTTGTAACACGTATAAGTAAATCATATAAGGCCATCGACAGGAATCCCTGCCTGACGGCAGTCAGGGAACCTGCATCAAAAGTTTAGGAAACTCCTATTCTATCCATTGAACTACGGGACCAAGATTCTTTTATACTCCTTACCTACTTTAACGCCAATGAGGGAACCTACATCAAAAGTTTAGGAAACTCCTAGTCCCGGCAGGTATCCAGGCCAATTTCTTAATACGCCTCATTTCGGTTCAAATTCGAAGTTCACCTAAGCTACGCCCTATCGCCACCGCAGAACTTTAAACTTTAAACTCTTTAAACTTTAAACTCTTTGATTGACGGTCGCAAAGATAAAAAGATTGAATAAATGTGAAATGGTCAATTCTGGGCCCGAAACACCCTTTTTAGTAAATCAGTCGTCCGGGCGGCTGGATTCTGCCGGATAGCCTTTTCCTCATTGGCAATGAGGATAAATAACCCTTCCATCGCCTTGTCAGTCGCGTATTCGTCAAGGTTAGGGTTAACATCCTGAACAAACGGAATTTGGTTATAGGTATTGACGATATCCCCGTAATATTTCGTCGCATTAACCCTGCTAAGGGCATTTCTGATCACTGGCATAAACTTTTCCTTCAGTTGGGGCGAGGTTGTGCGTTTTAAATACTGAGTGGCCGCATCTTCTTCGCCTTTCAGAATTCCCCAGGCATCTTGAATCGTCATCGATTTGATCGCGGTAATGAAAATAGGTTTTGCTTCCTTGGCCGCTTCTTCCGCCCCTCGGTTTAAGGTCATGATGAACCTGTCGACATCCTTATCAAATCCTAGTTGCCGAAGTTTGTCTTCAACCTTTTTTGCTTCCGGCGGAAAAGGAATTTTTATTTCGGGATTTTTGAAATACCCATCCAATTGCGAGGCCAGATCAGATCCCGTTGAGATCCCCTTAATTAAGGCTTCCTTAAGTCCTTCGCCTACCTCAGCCGTGCTAAGTGGCTGCTCCAGCTCCAATGCTTTATTTACTTCACCCAACGTTTGGTTGACCTGAGTGCTGCTGCAGGATGACAGCAAAATAAGCCATAAAACAAATTGTATTATTTTCATTTCTCTGGAAGTTGCTCCGAAGGTAAAAAAAGTCTCCTACTTCCTGAGAAGTCAGATCGCTTTTCGTGAAGCTGCGTCCACTTAAAATATATAACACGCCAATTCAGCTTAATTTATCGACGAGTATTTAGAATATGAATTATTGTTACGACCGAAATAAAGTCGAAAATTATCGAGTGCACAACCAACGACTTCCTGACTCCAGCATTCGGTGGTTTAGATAGGATGACCAGAATGCTATGCATAACGTTGGATGATCCTTAAAATTTTTTATACTTGAAAATGATAACGACTACAGCTGAACTATTAACCATAGGCGATGAACTTCTCTATGGCCAGATCGTTGATACAAATGCACAATGGATGAGCGTAGCTCTAAGCAATGCCGGCATTAAGGTAATTCGCAAAACAACGGTGGGTGACCAGGAAGAACAGATACTTATTGCCTTTGCTGAAGCCGAGAGTCGTGCTGACATTGTACTTGTCACCGGGGGACTGGGTCCCACCAGCGACGACCTTACCAAACCTTGTCTGGCAAAATATTTCGGCTGCGGACTGAAAATACACGAGGAGGCACTAGCGGAAGTAACCGAATTTTTCAAAAGCAGAGGTCGGGAACTGACGGACGTGAACCGGCAGCAAGCCGCACTTCCGGAATGTTGCGAGAAGATCACCAACAAGATTGGCACCGCACCGGGCATGTGGTTCGAACGAAATGGAAAAGTTTTTGTCTCCATGCCTGGTGTACCACACGAAATGAAACTCATGATGACCGACCTGATTGTTCCCAGGCTCAGGCAAACTTTCAAGTCGGCTATTATTCATCATCAGATAGTCCGCACGATTGGAATCGGTGAATCTTTCCTTGCTGAGAAGATTTCCGAATGGGAAAAATCTCTTCCACCACACATTAAGCTCGCTTACCTGCCTGGGTTAGGAGAGGTCAAGTTACGTCTCACGGGTATCGGAAATTCTTTGGATGCTTTGAAGGAGGAAACAAAAATCCTCACACGAAAGCTTACTGAACTCGTTGGCCAGTATATCTATGGTTATGGCGAAGAACCGCTGGAAGTTATCGTGGGTAAATTAATGATTGAAAAAAAGATCACACTGTCCATTGCTGAGAGCTGTACCGGCGGATATCTTTCACACCTGATCACAAGTGTACCCGGCAGCTCAGCTTATTTCCAGGGGAGCATGATTCCGTACTCCTATGAAATCAAAATGGCGCAGCTAGGTGTAAAGACTGAAACGTTGGAAAAATATGGTGCAGTAAGTGAAGAGACCATACGAGAAATGGCTACGCTGGTACGAGGCAAATTTAATACAGAAATTGGAGTGGCAACTAGTGGTATCGCAGGCCCTGGGGGAGCGACGTCTGAAAAGCCTGTGGGGACGGTATGGATTGCATATGCTGACAAAAATCGAACAGTAGCCCGCAAGTTACAGCTCTCGAAGGACAGAATGATCAACATTCATTTGGCTTCAGTTGCCGTGTTGAATTTAATACGACTGAATTTGCTCGAAGAGTGAGATAACTGCATAGGCTAGTTATTCTTTCTTTGTTCAAATACAAAATTTCCGCCTTCATCGCCGGTATTTTGAATCTCACCATACGCGGGTTTAATTACAGAATTGTTTTTCATGGCTTGCCTGACCTCATCGTACAGATCTTCTGTTGTTAAATAGCGATTCCCATTTTCGTCCAATGCCTTCAAAAGATATGTCATAAAAATGCTTTTATCCGGTACAGTCACCAAGGAGCCACTTGTCATCGCCTTGCGACTTCTTCGCCTTAACATATTATATATCTCTACGCTTGCGTTGTTGAAGGGCGCGCGCGTTTTGAAAATTCCTCCGCTAAAACAAGCATCAGCAATAAGGAGTGTATGCTTAGAATTGATAGCCCTGATATTTTCTACCAACGCACTGTTCCTAAACCACTTTGCTTTATTTTTTTGAGTGGCATCAGCGGGAAGCCAATATCCAATATTCGTGTTCTCGTCGAAATAACCATGTCCTGCATAAAATATTAACAGCAGATCATCTGCAGTAACCTTCTTGGTCAATTCTTCGAAGGCTACCTCAATATCTTCGAATGAGGGATTCGAAAGAAGATAAACGTCAGGTTCTTCGAAGGTGTATTTTTTTGTCAATAAATTCTTTAACAGTGTCGCATCTTTGATAGGCTCATCTAACGACGTGATCTCCTGATCGGCATATTCCTCGACGGCAATTAAAAGCGCGTGATATTTTCTGTTTAAATTTTTGTTTGAGGAACCCGGCATTGCTTGTTGAGTACCTTTGATAACAAAGGAGCCCGTGCTCCCCTGATTAAAATTGTCTCTTGCCTTGACTGTAACCTCTTCCCCAGGTAAGAACTCAGCAACGAACCTGAGCGAGTCTTTAAGATCCCTTTCCACTTTTTCACCGTTGATTGACACATAGCTAATACGTGAAGCATCCATTACGTGTATCTCAACTTCTACTGTTCCGCCAGCACCGAGTGCCCCGTCGTTTTTATAAATGAGAGAAATTTCCGGCGGATCCATATCCTTAGCATTTCCAGTTTCATAAATATCGACAACAGCTGCAGATCCGGCAGGTGGTTTTCCCCAACCGCCTGCAAAAATGGCTTTCGTTCCCACCGAGGTAGCCCCAATGCTGTTTCTCGCCGCAGAAAGGGTAGAAGTAGTCCAGATATTTGTGCTGTTATCGTAGATATCTACAACATTTGAGCTTGATCCGCCAGATGTATGCCCCCCTGCGAAAAATACTTTGTTACCGACGGATGTAGCGCACAAATCAAATCTTGGCTGAGAAAGCCTATGGGTGCTCCATGTATTGGTGCTGTTATCGTAGATATCTACAACATCCGAGTCACCCTGAGCGCTAAGACCTCCTGCAAAAAATACTTTGTTGCCAACCGATGCCGCAGTCAGATCATACCTTTCCTTAGAGAGCTGATGTGTAGTCCACTTGTTGGTGCTGAGGTCATATATGTCAACGATATTTGAAACCAATACACGCCGATCGCCATGACCTCCACCGAAAAAGACTTTAGTTCCAACGGAGGCTGCGGCTAACTTGTATCTCGCTGCAGATAAGTGACTGACAGACCATGTGTTGGTCGCGACATCGTAGATATCTACCACGTCAGACCTTTCATTTCCACTCGACTTTGTCCCACCAGCAAAGAAAACTTTTGTCCCTGCTGACGCTGCACTTAGTTCTGCTCTGGCTTCGGAGAGATTGGCAAGAGTCCATATTTTGCCATTGATGTCATAAATATCAACAACGCTTGAAAGATTACTATCAGTAAATCCACCTGCAAAAAATACTTTCGACCCAATGGAAGAAGATGCAAGGTCGACGCGTGCTTCGGAGAGGGAATCTGTCGACCAGGTCCCGGTATCATCGTCGTATATATCTATCGTCTTAAATGTCCTCTTGCCATTGTCGCCCCCTGCAAAAAAAGCCTTGGTGCCGGCGGAAGTTGCGCTTGCCGCATATCGGGCTTTAGAGATAGAGGCTGCGATCCATTGCGCGTCGACAGCGGTGGACGTCATCAATAACATAATGACAACACATACCAAGTTCGATTTTCTTATTGATAAATAAATAGTCGTATCAAGCATACATGATTCAAATTGCTTGGTTCTTGGATCCAACCATCATAGACGGTAATGTTAAAAAGGGTTATTGAATGGGCTGTCGAATGACCGATACTAATAAAGTTAAAATACCCCTCATTTTTAAGAAATTGAAAGAAATTTTTGGGACGTTAGGGGCTGTAATCAATATGTCCCCAGCATTTACCGATTTCGGATCGTAGTGTAACGGACTAAAAATATTAACTTTACCCTTATAAAAAATTGATTCTCATGGCGCTTGTAGAACTCATAATGCCTAAGATGGGCGAAAGTATTACGGAGGCAACCGTCTTGTCCTGGCTGAAAAAACCCGGGGACAAAATAGAACATGAGGAGGCTGTGCTGGAGGTTGCTACAGATAAAGTGGACACCGAAATTCCTTCCACGCATGCCGGGATCTTGAAAGAAATATTGGTCCAAAAAGGGGAGCTGGTTCAAGTTGGATCGCCAATTGCAATTCTCACCGTGGAGGTAGAGGCCTCAGTTGACAATAATACCGAAGATATTCCATCACCTTCCAAGCCGGCCCAGGAAGCACACCCACGACCGCCAGCTTCCAAGGAATATGGAGTATCGCATACGAACGGCAAAAATCACGTTGCGGATTTCAAGTCTAGCTCCAAATTTTTCTCACCGCTTGTCAAGAATATTGCAAGGGAAGAAAACATCAGCGTAGCAGAATTAGAGACCATTGAAGGGACAGGAGCGGAAGGCCGTATAACAAAAAAAGATATTCTCGATTATGTAGAAAACCGGAAACTGGGAGCAACGGTAAAGCCAGTTTCCCATGCGGTCAACTTTAACGTTGCCACTCAAAAGGTACCCTCCTCGATAGGCGCTGAGGATGAAATCATTGAAATGGACCGCATGCGCAAGATGATCGCCGAGCGTATGGTGGACTCAAAACGAATTGCACCACACGTCACATCATTTGTTGAGGCCGATGTTACCAGCATCATTTATTGGAGAAATAAAGTAAAGAATGAATTCCAAAAGCGCACTGGCGATCCGTTGACATACACTCCCTTTTTTATCGAGGCTGTCGTGAACGCAATCAAAGACTATCCCATGATCAACATACAGGTCGATGGAGATAGGATCATAAAGAAAAAGGACATCAACATCGGAATGGCGGTTGCATTGCCTTCTGGAAACCTTATAGTGCCCGTTATTAAAAATGCAGATCAATACAGCCTGGCGGGCCTGGCGAGAGTGGTGAATGACGTTGCCAAGCGAGCACGTGACAATAAGCTCAAGCCTGATGAGCTTTCCGGCGGCACGTTTACAATTTCAAATGTGGGCTCTTTTGGCAACGTTATGGGTACGCCAATAATCGTTCAACCGCAAGTCGCGATCATTGCCCTCGGTGCAATTCAAAAAAAGCCAGCAGTTATGGAAACTCCATACGGAGACGTGATCGCCATTCGCCATAAGATGTTCCTTTCTCATTCTTACGATCACCGCGTTGTCGATGGAGCGTTGGGCGGAAGCATGGTACGGCGGGTAGCCGATTACCTGGAGAAATTCGATACGAGCAGGACACTTTGAGCCCTTTAAACGTTATCCGTTATCAGTTATCCGTTGATGGTGTGCGAAGCGTGTACCACGGAATAACTATTAACTATTAACTATTAACTGATAACGGATAACGGATAACGGATAACGGACAACCACCACACTATGAAATTCGGAACAAAAGCTGTACACGCCGGCGTCGAGCCAGATCCAACTACGGGGGCTATTATGACCCCTATATATCAGACTTCCACATACGTGCAGGAATCACCAGCGAAACATTTAGGCTATGCTTATGCACGAGGTGCTAACCCAACGAGAAATTCACTTCAAAAAAGTATTGCCGCCCTGGAAAACGGTAAACACTGTATCTGCTTTTCATCAGGGATGGGCGCAACGGATGCTGTAATTAAACTTCTGAATGCAGGTGACGAAGTAATAACCAGCGCAGATCTGTATGGAGGCACATATAGAATGTTTAAGCGCGTGTTTGAAAAATATGGAATCAAGTTTCACTTCATAGATCTTACGAAAAGCTCAAACATCGAACCATACTTAAACGACAAAACGAAACTCATTTGGCTGGAAACCCCCACTAACCCCTTGATGAGTATCGTTGACATACGGGCATGTGCCGACCTTGCGAAAGGAAAAAACATCATCGTTGCAGTTGATAATACATTTGCATCACCCTATCTCCAAAACCCGCTTGATCTGGGTGCTGACATTGTAATGCACTCGGTGACAAAATACCTCGGTGGGCATTCAGATGTAGTGATGGGCGCGCTGGTGATGAACGACGAAAAGCTCCACCAAGACCTGCATTTTATCATGAATGCATGCGGCGCAGTGCCCGGCCCGCAAGACTCGTTCCTGGTCCTCCGGGGAATCAAAACGCTGCACCTGAGAATGGAGCGGCATTGTTTTAATGGAAAGAAAGTTGCTGAATACCTGAAATCGCACCCCAAAATAGGCAAGGTTTATTGGCCAGGGTTCACCGACCATCCAAATCATTCCGTTGCTAAAAAACAAATGAAGGATTTTGGCGGCATGATTTCATTTACATTGAAGGATGACAATACGGCAAAGGCTATACAACTTATGGAAAGCGTCGAGCTCTTTTCCCTAGCCGAATCGTTAGGGGGCGTTGAGTCGCTGATAAATCACCCGGCCACCATGACACATGCGAGCGTCCCCAAAGAAGACCGGATCAAAACGGGGCTTGTGGATTCGCTTATCCGTTTGAGCATTGGGGTTGAAGATATTGAAGACTTGCTTCAGGATATGGAGCAGGCGCTTGAAAAAGTCTGAGTGTACTATTTTAGCTGGGTTGATTTTCGCAACGACTTAGTATCTATTTTTTTACGGCAATGCACTCGCGGGAATAATTTGCAAACCCCGTAAGCTCGTATGAAAAGGCTATCATATCGTCATCAAATACGCCGCCACCGGAAACTGTCACTGTTGCATTGCCCTGCGTAAAAGTCTGTGAAGGTATCGTCAAGGTATTGCCATTTGCGGTTGCCTTCCACGGTACGAAAAACGCGGGAAAATTTCCGATTTCCATGTCCTGGCCAGATTTTGAAATCGTGATTTCATAAGTCTCATACACTGTCGCTGACGGAGGAATAAACTCCTCAACCTCGTAAGTGCCTATAAAAGAATCTCGAGGGTCAGGGGCATTGTCGTCGTCATCACCGCAGGAGATCACCAGAAGCAAAATGGTGATCTTGCAAAATAAAAGGCTGCGTTTTAAAGCTTTGCGAAATTCAACTTTCATGTTATTGCAGAATTAGATGGTTAGTAATGCGTTATTTGTGGGAAGATTTGAATTTTTCACGTTACGGACTGTTTTACTTGTCCAAGAAACGATACTGAGGAACATTTATAACCTTAGCCCGACCTCGACATCGTCATTCGTATTTTGAACATTCCTTTATTTTTTGAAGTCGAGGTAAATGCTGAACCCGACACGTAGCATTATAGTACCATACTTATCTTTTTCTTTCGTATCATCGCGATCGGTATATGTTGTTGCGTTATATGATACAATTGGTTCAATAGCGACATTATCATTTAAGAAGTAGGCATACCCCACTCCGAGTGACCAAAAGAAAGATTTGTATTTGTATTCCTCATCATCATCGTTGACATAGGTCCACTTGTCCTTAGAACTCCCAACGCCAATCTCGAATTGTCCGAAAAGTCTCTGCGGAAAGTAGTACCTGACAAAAGGCGTGAAGAAAATTGACGTTCCGTTGTACTTGTCGTCATCGTCATACTTCGTTGATGAGGCGCCCAAGCTTAATCCTGCTCCAACCACAATAGCATCGGTAATAAAGTATCCAGCTTGTGGAGACAGCGAAAAACTTGTAGTTTTCTGCTCAGAGGTCGTACTCCCATCATAAACTGATTTATAATTTTGGAAGCTAATTCCAAGCGATCCGTCGGCAAGAATTCTGCCTTTTTCAATCTGTGCAACTGCGCCAAAGGATAATAAGACGACAGAAACAACGAAGAATATTCTCTTATTCATAAAAACGTTAAATAGGTTACCTTCTTTTTGCTTCGAAAGTAAGATGTTAGGAGAGGCAGCGTCGAAACAATTGTCCCAAAAAACAAAAGGCATGTAACATAACTAGTATAATACGTCCAGATAGATGTCTTTTTTCGGGGGCTATCAGTTCCTTTACTCGGAAAAAGTGTAACTCAGGTCTACAAAGGTTTCGGAAATGACTGAGGTCTGATTGGGCTTGACTATTCCGATCGTTGACTTATCTTCAAGAATGCATTGTTCATCAGTTGTAACGGTGTCGAATCTGTGAACGCATATCGCTATATTCCTTAGGTGTTGCACCAAATTGTTTTTTAAAACACTTAGCAAAATAGGAAAGGCTCGTAAATCCCGTTTGATAGCATACTTCAGAAATATTGTTATCCGTTTTTGAAAGCATTTCACTTGCGCGCACAAGTCGCTGGATCCTAACAAATTCCCCTGCGGAATGACCCGTCAGTGCTTTCAATTTACGGTGAAGTTGCATTCGACTCATACCAATTTCCTTTTGGAATTCATCCACCGAAAATTCGGAATCACTCAAGTGGTTTTCGACAATACCCATCACTTTTTTAAGGAACGATTCATCGGGAGGTGTAATTGCAATGTCTTTGGGTTTCAAGATCATCGTGCGGCTGAAACGTTCCCTGAGTTTTGTACGCTGTATGATGAGATTCTTGACACGTGTTTGTAGTTCACGGCTATCGAATGGCTTTGTAATATAATCATCAGCACCGGTTTCAAGGCCCTCTAGACGGCTCTCCAGATCAGCTTTAGCCGTTAGCAGTATGACCGGAATATGGCTCGTCCTTTCGTCGTTCTTCAGGTTATGGCAGAGTTCCACCCCATCCATTTCAGGCATCATAACATCGCTGACTATCAGATCAGGAATATGTTGCACGGCTTTGTTGAATCCATCCTTTCCATTAACTGCCAATACAATTCCACAATCTGGCAGATGGTCGCCAATGTATTGTCCGAGGTCGATGTTGTCTTCCACAACGAGAATGATTGGACTATCGGGTGATCCTTCAGTGAATTCCGAATACGTTTCTCCGGGTTTGTCGTTGCTGACTTGAGCGGGCACCAATGCTACTTTGCTCTTTTGACCCAGGCCTATTTCAGACGAAGAATAATTCTTCTCGTGAATGGGAATTGTGACATTGAATGAAGTTCCCGCACTAACCTCACTTTCAACTGTCAGTTCACCATGATGCAATTCAACCAATTCCTTGACCAACGCCAATCCTATACCAGACCCCTCTTGAGTACGTGTATTTGAGTCATCTACCTGATAAAACCTTTCGAATATTTGACTAATCTTTGACTTCGGTATTCCTGGCCCATTGTCCTTGACAATAACTGTGAGCTCATCTTCATTCCATCGTCCAGAGAGCGAAACTCGGCCCAGTCTAGGTGTGAACTTAATGGCATTGGATAATAGATTATTTATAATTTTTTCAATCACATCTTCATCCAGATAAGCCGTTACGGCAGGGTCGGGAAGGTCAACTGATAATGTTATTTCTTTTTGTGTTGCCCAGGAAGAGAATGATGAGGTAATTGCCCGCAAGAAATTCCCCGGGTTTATTGGCGCGACGTTAAGACTGTGTTTACCGTTTTCTAATTTTGACAGATCAAGAAGCTGTTCGATAAGCTGGCGGAGGCGCATGGCATTTTTCTGCATGATTGATATACGAGCCTGGGTTTCCTCTCCGTCTGTATTCTTTGTTAAGTCCTCAAGACAACCAGAAATCAATGTAAGCGGTGTTCGGAATTCGTGGGAAATATTGGCGAAAAATCTGGATTTCGCCCGATCTAATTCCTGAAGTTTTTCAGCCTGTATTTTGAGCTGATTTGCCTGAGAGCGTATTTCTTCAGTACGCGCAGCAACCACTAGTCCCAATGCTCTTTTTTCAGACTTTAGCTTTCTAGCGCGAAGTTGCAGTGCAAAAAATAGAAAACCAAGAAACAAAATTGCATATAATGCGTATGCCCACCATGTTCGATACCAGGGAGCTAAAATTTCGAAATTGAAAACATCAGCATCGCTAAGCTCCCCGTATATATTTTGCGACCGTACGGCGAACTGATAATCACCTTCGGGAAGATTCGTATAATCTTTCCTTGTTTCTGCTGTCCAGTTTGACCAACGATCGTCAAAACCAATTAACTGAAATTGATATCTATTGGTCTGTTTGCCCATAAAACCCGGAGCGGCAAATTCGAAGCGCAACTCATTGTTCGTATATTCAAGTGCCGGTTTGATTAAAGCCGATGTATCTCCCCCGTAGATGGTGGCGCCTTGCCCTAGGGTTACTTTCCGAATATACGTCTTAAATCGGGGCCTTGGGTCAATTGTGGTGTTCAGGTCATATCTTGTGATATTTTCGCCGCCAAACCAAACTAAGTTCTCCCCTTCCCAGTATACGGAATTTTCCGTAGTACTTCTGAATCTATCGTCATAAATTCTCTTCAATGTATAGGTTGTAGATCCAGGTTGGCGGGCTGCGGAGAAACGGTATGACTTTCCGTCCTTTGGAATAGACCCAAGCAATATATAGTCGCCATCAAGCTGATAGCCGAAAGGATAAATTGACAACGTATCAATGCCGAATTTCCTGCCATAGGCGGTTGTCTTAGAAAATTTACCTGTATCGTTGTCAAACCTAAAGAGTGAGCCATCTCCTCCATATACATATACCAGAAGGTCGCCGTCGATAAGGAAAACACTGTTGGTTTCTTTTGGAAGGCCGTCCCGATCATCATAATCTTTTATAATAACCTTATCCAAGTAGGTTCGCCTGTCTCCACTGTCCGCTGCTATGAAGTCAACCTTTATGATGTTATGCAGGGTGGTTCCCAGCCAGAGCCCTCCGTCGTCCTCGACGATAGACCGGATCTCGCCATCCACTTTCTTAATATCCTTTTCGTGTTGCCATTTGCCATTCTCCAAACGAATGGATGACAGTCCCCCCCGGTGTCCTACAAAGACGCGGTTCGTATCTTTTCTCCATTGCCACAATGAACGGCAAGCTGTAAAGCTCTTTATCTCGGTAACCCTGCCATTGGAAATCTGGAAAATACCATTTGCCGAACCGGCCAAAAGATCATTACCCAACGAAAGCAATGAGAAGCAACCATTCTTAATTCCATCGACTCTCCGAAATTTACCAGCGTGGACCTCTTGAACAAACAACCCATCGTACGTGCCAATATATAATTTGCCCTTATGTCGTGTAATGGTCGTTACCGTTCCTTCCAGCCCCGATCTTTTATCATAGAATTTATAAGGCAAAAACGGCTCAATGTGCGAGATTCCCGTTTGAAGCGCTAGCCATACCGTGTTACGCTTGTCTTCGGTCAGCCCATATACCTGGTTGTTTAGAATGCCCTCAGCATTGGTAATTTGTATTATTTTCTTGCCATTTTTGTCCATCACTATAACCCCTCTCCGAAGGGTGGCAAAGGCATAGGAAGAATCGGAGAGCAACAGCCCGGAGTAGAGATTATTCCGTATAAGATAATCGTCCACTTCATTTTTGAATTTAGTTACTGATTCACCGTCGAAAACAAAAAGTCCTTCTTCCCTTGAAGCAAAGAGAACAGATTGGTTTCGGTATGGTAATACTGCGTCGACCCTGATACTTCGAAATCTCTCTCCGTTAGGAATTAATTTCAAGGTATCGCCATCCAGGCGGTACATTCCCTTTCCAGACACCCTGAAGTAAAGGTCACCGTTCACTTGATTCCTCCGGTGTATTTCGCCCTGGCGTGGAATGACGTGGAACCGTTGATCCCTCCAGCTGTAGATGGCGCTTTCGGTTACAAATAATATCCGGTCGCCATCCAAAACGATCTGCCACACATTTCCCGTTAACGGATGCGATTGCGGTATTTTTTCCTTCAAAGATGTAAACTGCAGAAAGCCCAAAGAGTCAGGCTCGAGGTATCCTAGGTCTCTATCTGCCCCTATCCACTTGACATTTTTTTCATCGACCACAACGGCACGTACCGCGTTTAGTCCCGGACTAGATATCAACCTCCATGTTACGCCATCGTATTCGAGAACTCCTTTACCGTTCCCTGTATAAATTAATCCATTCTTATCCTGCGTAATTACCCAGTTTTGGTGATGTCCTCCCGTTTCCTGGTGGGTATAGTTTTCAATAG
Organism: Chryseolinea sp.; assembly: GCA_025923195.1. Lineage (GTDB taxonomy): Bacteria > Bacteroidota > Bacteroidia > Cytophagales > Cyclobacteriaceae > Chryseolinea. Next base: position 11,398 of record JAICGJ010000083.1, on the reverse strand, counting down.
GAAGTAGGCCAGGCGCATCTACGTCACGATAAGACACCGATTTATCAGCTTTTGTTTGCGCTCCAGCCAAAGAGCAAACAAATAGAAAAATAAAAAAGGACAGCCTATTCATACTTAATTGTTGACTATACAAATTAGCTAATTTTCCTAAGTATGCCTGCGTCCGAATAATGGCCGGTTATCCCTAGTAGTCAAGTCATCCTAGCATTTTAGTAAAAGAGCCCTCGGTCGGACGACGACTGTCTGATATAGTCTTCTGTATACTGACCTGCTAGAAAATGAAATCGTAGACTGAAGAATCCTGAGGCGATCCCCTGCGAATCATTCAAAGCTGGAATAGCTGGTATGGAAAGCTTAAGACTGTGCAAGCGTTGTGAGGGTTGCACCTACCACATGCTTCAAAAAATTAACTCATTGAAAGCTTCAAAGTTTTTCTATTTTGGGGCCAAATTTCTAAATGAATAAGAAAGACCTGAAACTTGTTCTTAGTGTCCCGGTGATCGTGGCAGCCCTCGGATACTTTGTAGACATCTATGACTTGCTTCTTTTTAGTATCGTACGAAGACCAAGCCTTATCGCGCTCGGCATACCTGAAAGCGATCTTTTATCCCAGGGAGAATTCTTGCTTCAAGTCCAGATGACAGGATTATTGGTTGGTGGCCTGATATGGGGTATCATGGGCGACAAACTGGGAAGGCTTTCCGTCTTATTCGGCTCCATCTTGTTGTATTCACTGGCCAACATTGCAAATGGTTTTGTGACAACGGTGGATCAATACGCTTGGCTGCGCTTTGTCGCGGGCATAGGATTGGCCGGAGAATTAGGCGCAGGTGTAACGCTCGTTTCCGAAATACTGCCTGCGAAATTAAGAGGATACGGTACGACCATTATTGCTACCGTTGGATTGATGGGAGCTGTGGTGGCAAATTTTCTTTCCAAACAATTTGACTGGCAGATTTCGTATTTTATTGGCGGCGGCCTGGGATTGCTTTTGTTGATCGCGCGAGTCAGCGTCTTTGAGTCTGGAATGTTCTTAAAGACGAAGGAAAAGGAAGTAGAACGCGGAAATTTCTTTCAGCTTTTCACGCGAAGAACCCGCTTTTTAAAGTTCATGGGGTGTATCTTCATTGGGTTGCCTATTTGGTACACCATCGGTATCCTTGTCACGTTTTCTCCAGAGTTTGCGGGAATAATGAAAATTTCAGGAAGCATCAGCGCGGGAGATGCCGTGATGTTCAGCTATATCGGCCTGGCTGTGGGGGATCTCAGCAGCGGTGTTACCAGCCAGCTTATTGGCTCTCGAAAAAAAATTGTCAAATTATTTATCCTTCTAACGCTCGCCTTCATTTTGTTGTATCTGTTCATGCCCATAAAAACATCGGTATTCTTCTACTTTACTTGCTTTTGTCTGGGAGTCGGAATCGGATATTGGGCTCTTTTTGTTACCGTCGCGGCGGAACAATTTGGTACTAACCTCAGATCCACAGCAGCCACAACCGTCCCGAATTTTATCCGCGGAACCGTAGTGCCTTTGACGCTAGGATTTCAATACTTGAGGGGGCACGTTGGCATCATTTACGGCGCGCTGATTATCGGCATTATCACCATAATTATCGCCTTACTTGCGCTTCAACTTATCGATGAAACATACGGTCGAGATCTGAATTTTGAGGAGATTGATTAGTTTGTATCTTGTGCAAATTTTTGCCAGAGCAAGCACTGCAAAAAATCGAAAAGTCTCCCTGTGACGAAGAATATTCTCATTTTTTTGGCGTTTTTGGCGTTTTCACTCCCAGCTTTTGCCCAAAATCTTCTGCTCATCGATAGCATCAAGTATCAGCTTAAGAATGCGCAAGCAGAAAGGAGGTTTGAACTGCTGAACGATCTGGCCTGGGAATTCCGATGGGCATATCCGGATAGTACAATCCATTATGCTAAACAGGCCAACTCCCTGGGTCACAGCCTTAGCTTATCCAAATCAATGGCAAAACCCATGAATTTTATCGGGGTCGCATTGAACTACAAGGGCAACAGATTATCTGCATTTGAGCATTACGAAGAAGCACTAAAGATATCGATAGCTCAAAACGATTCCCTTCAGATAGCCCATTCCAACAACAATCTGGGTCGGCTATTCTTTGAACAGGGTCTCTTGGCCAGATCCTACACTTATTTCGTTAAGGCCCTATCTATTTTTGAGGATATTAATGATCCGGCTGGACTTGCGTACACGTATCAAAGTCTTGCGAATTTGTACAAAACGCAGCGCGACTATACCAAGGCTGAGCATAATTACTTAAAGGCAAACCAGATAAGACTTTCTTTGGGAAACACCAGGGACATCATGTCTGCTTATTTGCAAACTGCGAGATTATATGAAGAAAGAAAACAATCGGCCCTAGCACTGAACTTTTTACAGAAAGCGGATTCCGCCGGATCTGTGATTCAGGATGAAATTAACCTGGCCGAGATAAAAACATTCATTGCGGAACACTACCTGAATGAAGGCTCGCTAAATGCTGCCGAATCCATTTGCACGGAAGGACTAAGGGTCATTCAATCAAAAAACATGATTAGAATGTTGCCGCAGGCGTACTTGACCCTTGGGCAGATAAAACTTCAAAAGAATGATTTGCCGGCATCAAAAAAGTATTTTGCAAATGCCCTTGCGATAGCGTCAGCTACCAATGATCTAGCACCAAAAATGCGAGCCTATTATTTACTGTGGAAGGCGTCGGAGAAGGCAAATGACAGAACGGGAGAACTCGAGAATTTAAATCAATATCTGATCTTGAGGGATTCCGTCAAGGACCTGGACTTGGCAAGACAGGTGGAGAGACTCCAATTTGAAATAGAGATTGAAAGGAAAGAACGCGAAAATGAGCTGTTGAAAGTCACCCAGGCAAAAACAGCTATTACTGTAGAACAACAGAAACTGCAAAACCTAATTTTAATTACTATTATAGGATTTGTGAGTGTTCTCGGCTTCATCCAATGGCAAAACAGCAAGAAGAGAAGAGAGGTCAATGAAACTTTGGCTCAGCAAAATCAATTTATCCAAAATCAGCGCAGGGAAATAGTCGAGCAAAACGAAAAACTATCGCGGCGTAATCAGCAGCTTTCAGATCTAAATCATGAAAAGGACACGCTAATGAGTATCGTGGCGCACGACCTTAAGTCGCCGCTAAATACAATAAAAGGGGTTGCCGATCTGATGGAATTAGAAGGCGGACTTACCAGCGATCAAAAAAAATATGTCTCCATGACTAAAGAGGCCACCAAGGCGGGACTCTATCTTATTAAGGATTTGCTGGATGTACATATGTTGGAAGAAAATGTTCTTCCGAACTACTCAACATTTGATATCAGTGAATTTATACTGAGGAAAGTTAACGCCTATCAGCCTGCCGCTGAAGCCAAGAACATTCACCTTCATATTACCCGCATTGAAAACGAAATTGTGTACCTGGATGCGGATTACTTAAGTCGGATCATCGACAATCTTATAACTAACGCAATCAAGTTTTCGAGTGCAAATTCAACCGTCGATGTGGCTGCGGGTCGTTCTACGGATAGCCTCTGGATTTCTATCAAGGATCAGGGGCAGGGGTTTTCGGATAAAGACAAACGGGAGCTCTTCCAGAAATTTAAGAAACTCAGTTCCAAACCCACAGCGGGTGAATCATCCAACGGGCTAGGATTGGCTATCGTAAAAACCCTGGTCGACAGAATGAAAGGAACCATTGAATTAAAGTCAGAAAAGGGGAAAGGAAGCGAATTTTTGATCCATCTACCGGTTTCCCAGAAATAATAGAAGCTATATTAAACCTTCTACTCCACGTGCAGTCAAAGGAGCAATTAAATCATAGAAAAAATGAAAAAATTAATAGCTCTTCTATCTTTTGTTGCCCTTGTGGGTATCATTCAAACCCATGCGCAACAAACACCAATCGTGGATCAGAGGCAAAGTGCCCAACGTCATCGCATCCATGACGGCGTAGCCAGCGGGGAACTTACTCGCCGCGAAGCTGTAGATGCGCGACATGATCAAAGAAGAATTCGAAGATCCGAGCGCAGGGCAAAGGCCGACGGCGTGGTTACTCCCAAAGAACGTGCACGACTACACCACAAACAGAATATTGCCAGCAGGGAGCTTCGAAGAGACAAGCATGACCAGCACGACAGGCCAAGAGCAAACTAGGATTAAATCCCCGAATGACTCGGGGATTTTTATTTATACTTCATATGCCGTTTGCACCTGCCCCTTCACGTTGCTCCTATTATTTTTCGATTATCTTTAAGCGAGCTAAAAGAAAACTTGATCATGCAAGGCATGCTGAAATCTGAAAGTCTGAAGAACAAAACTATTATAATCACTGGTGGGGGCACAGGGTTGGGTAAATCCATGGGAAAATACTTTCTGGAGTTGGGCGCAAACCTTGTGATCACCAGCCGCAAACTTGACGTCTTACAAAATACGGCGGCCGAAATGATCCATGAAAAGGGAGGAAATGTTCTTCCGTTGGCGTGCGATGTTCGCAAGTACGAAGAAGTGGAGAAAGTGATCAAAGCATCTGAAGAGAAATTTGGTCAAATTCATGGTATCGTTAATAATGCTGCCGGAAATTTTATTAGTCCAACGGAAAGGTTATCGCATCGTGCGTTCGATATCGTAGTTGATATTGTGCTGAAAGGCACCTATTACACAACCCTGGCGGCAGGCAAAAATTGGATTTCAAAAAAACAACCTGGTACTTTTTTAAATATTGTAACTACATATGCCTGGACCGGCTCGGGATATGTTGTTCCATCTGCGTGCGGCAAGGCTGGTGTCCTGGCTCTCACAAGATCATTGGCAGTTGAATGGGCGAAGTATAAAATCCGCAGCAATGCGATCGCGCCGGGACCCTTTCCTACGGAAGGCGCGTGGAGCAGGCTGCTTCCCGGTGAACTGGCAAGAAAATTTGACCCTGCCGATCGTATTCCATTGAAACGAGTGGGCGAACACCAGGAGCTAGCAAATCTTGCCGCCTACCTTATGTCGGATTATTCGGGCTACGTCAATGGTGAAGTTATTACCATTGACGGTGGCGAATGGCTAAGAAATGGCGGGGAGTTTAGTCACCTGGAAAACGTTCCAACTGAATTATGGGACATGATGGAAAAAATGCGTGGGAAATAACTGATACTCCATACGCTTTATGAATCACGTATCTCTGTCTGTTCCTCCGCCATGTATTCCCGGTATTGATTATCTTTTTTGACATTAAATAAAAATTTTATTGCGTGGAGCTGGATACATGGCTTGAAAAGGCGTTGGCAAACCGAAAGCAACAAAATCTGTTCAGGGAACTGAAGACCTCACACGGGCTTGCTGATTTCTGTTCAAATGATTACCTGGGGCTTGCCCGATCGGAAGCGTTATTCAACATGATCAGCGCACGGTGCGAAAATTTGCCATTAAGAAAAAATGGTTCGACTGGCTCACGGCTCCTCTCGGGAAATTCAGAACTCACGGAGGCACTGGAACACAAGCTTTCCACAATTTTCAAATGTGATGCCGCATTAATTCTTAATTCAGGATACACCGGAAATCTGGCGATCTTTTCTTCAATTCCTCAGAAGAATGACACTATATTATTTGACGAACTAGCCCATGCATCAATTAAGGATGGCGCGCGCCTGAGTCTGGCCAAAAGATTCAGCTTTCGCCATAATGATCTAAATGATCTCGAATCGAAAATTAAGAGAGCAAAAGGCAAAGTTTTCATCGCTGCGGAATCTGTTTACTCCATGGACGGAGATGAATGCCCCTTAATAGAATTGGCAGCGCTTGCGAAGAAGTACGCGGCATCTTTAATCCTCGATGAAGCACACAGCACAGGAACAAAAGGTGAATATGGCAGTGGGTTAGCAACTTCATTGGGAGTTGAAGAAAGCATTGATATTCGGCTTTTCACCTTTGGAAAAGCGTTGGGCATCCACGGTGCATGCGTCGCGGGATCACAAAGACTGATTCAATACCTAATTAATTTTGCGCGGCCGTTCATATATACGACGGCATTAACTCCACACGGAATTGTTTCTATTGATTGTGCATTCGACTATCTCGGTGAGAACATTCATTTGCAGAATATTTTGGAGCAAAATATTAAAGCTTTCGTTGACGGCATAGGAACAGTGCCAAACCGAACACCGAGCAAGAGTGCTATACAAACACTTATCATTGGAGGAAATGACAAAGCAAAAACGTCTGCTTCATCTCTGCAAAAGGAGGGTTTTGATATTCGTCCGATTTTGTCACCAACTGTGGCCAAAGGATCGGAACGCCTGAGAATATGTCTTCATACATATAATTCATGGGATGAAATTAGTAAACTTACAAGTGAAATAAAGAAGCTTTAGCCTTCGCCAGAAGTCTGCGACATGCAAAAGTCGATACACAACTTGAGGTGTTTAATCTGTCTGTCTGCAACTATTTAGCATGAATTACTTTGTTACAGCCATTGGGACAGATAGTGGAAAGACACTTGTATCTGCAATACTTTGCCATGCATTGAGGGCGGATTACTGGAAGCCTGTTCAAGCTGGCTTCCCAACTGATTCCCAAACTGTGTCTCAGTTATTAAGGAAATCCAACTCAAAGATCCATCGCGAAACATACGTCTTCAAAACCGCAGCTTCACCGCATGCAGCCTCTGCGTTGGAAGGTATAAAGATCAGGTTGGATGACTTTGTTGAACCGAATCATTTTTCCGATCTTGTTATAGAAGGTGCTGGAGGATGTCTGGTTCCTTTGAATGATGAGGATTTAGTAATTGATCTTGTTTCAAAATTCGAGGCCAGAATTATTCTGGTATCCAACCTTTATCTGGGTAGTATAAACCATACGTTGCTAACGTACGAAGCCATAACTCAACGGAAACTTCCTTTGCTCGGGATCATTTTCAACGGCCCTAAGAATGACGAAAGCGAACGGGTCATCCTGCATCGCACAGGGATGCGTTGTCTATTGCGCATAGACCGAGAAAAGCGGGTTAATGAAGCCGTCATAAAAAAGTATTCACAGAAATTTCTGGAGCGTTGGAATGGATAATCTTTTGAACCTCGATCGCCAAAATATCTGGCACCCTTTTACCTCACTGGGAAGCAAAGACTTTCCAATTCTCATCGACAAGGCAGAAGGAATTTATCTTTATACCTCTGACGGAAGAAAAATTATCGATGCCGTTTCATCGTGGTGGGTCAATCTTCACGGTCATAGTCATCCCACAATTGCAAAAGCCGTGGCTGAACAAGCTGCAAGACTTGAACACGTCATCTTCGCCGGCTTTACTCATAAGCCGGCTATCGACCTCTCCAATAATCTCCTGACTATTCTTCCAAAAAACCAGGCTAAAATATTCTTTTCAGATAATGGAAGTACCGCAATAGAGGTTGCACTTAAAATGGCGTTTCAGTTTAGGTTCAACAAGGGTATCAGTACGAAGCGGAAAGTCATCGCCATTCGGGGGGCTTACCACGGCGATACATTTGGGTCAATGTCGGTGGGCGAACGCGGAGCTTTTACGGCGCCATTTGTAAAATACTTGTTTGATGTCGAGTATGTCGAATTTCCAACATCTGGCAATGCCAAAAATGTCTTGAAGGAGTTCAGTAAATTGCTCAGCAATGATGACGTTGGCACATTTGTTTTTGAGCCACTCGTTCAGGCCGCCGCAGGAATGCGCATCTATTCTGCTTCCATACTCGATTTATTGATTAAAGAAGCACAAGCGAACAACGTTATTTGTATTGCCGATGAAGTATTCACCGGTTTTGGCCGGACCGGGAAATTATTTGCATCCGACCACCTAACCAACAAGCCAGATATTATTGCATTATCAAAGGGACTGACAGGTGGAACGATGGCCCTCGGTGTCACCAGTTGTTCCGAAAAAATTGTAAGTGCATATAGGTCCGATGACATTGATAAAACTTTTTTTCACGGTCATTCTTACACGGCTAACCCAATTGCATGCGCTGCGGCGAATGCGAGTTTCGAACTCCTGACGAGCGCTCAATGCAAACAACAGATCGCACGGATCGAAAGGCAACATGCTATTTTTAAGGAGAAGATTGAATTATTGCATCCAAACCACAGGGTACGATGTCTTGGGACTATTCTGGCAATCGAGTTGAGTACGCCTGACGGCACTTCATACTTTAACAAAATACGAAGGCATATTCATCAATTTTTCCTATCCAGAAATATTTTGCTGCGGCCGCTGGGAAATGTTATTTATGTTCTGCCGCCATACATCATTCGGGAAGACGAACTTTCACAAATCTATCACTGCATCGAGGAGTATCTGGCGGGACTAAAAGATACGCCTCAATCATTGGGCGACAGCGACTGAAGGGTTAGCGCATTTTCGAAGATGGTGTAGACCAACGCTTTGTCCAGGTCTAACGGCCGCAATGCGATTGCATAACTTTCAAAAGGGAGTATAGTGACAAGTTTTCCCTGGCCATCATAAACAAATGAGAGATCCTGATTATTGTCCGTTACCGTTATATATTCTTTTCCTGAGCCAAAATCGCTGTACTGTGTATGCGCAGACCGGCCTATAAAATCGCTTACAATCACCGGATTCAGTTTTTCGTCAAACAGTGTGTACTGTTTTTGCTCCTGACGCAGAACCAGGTAGGATTTGAAGTCCTTTTCGGGGACAAGACTAAAAGTTGCATCGACGGTATTTTTAACCAACGCCTCCCTGCTTTGAATTTTGCCATCCAGGTTAAACTTGATTCTAAATCCATCGCGTGAGACTAAGACGAAAGAAGTGCTTTCTCGTGTTGAGCCGGTTTCGAGGTAGTAGTCACCAGCAGGCCTGGCATTCAGGTTCAGAGGAAAGTTCTTCAGAACTTCTCCACGGCGGTTCATCACATACGCATTCCCATCGTCACGAATCGCTACGATATAGTCCTTCCCGCGTATGCGGTAGTGCCGAGGCGGTGCAAACAAACTTTCACCAATTTCCTTAGGTTGCCAACCTTCAAGATTTGTTCCGTCTTTATCATACATCCAAATTTTACCAGACTTGCCTGCGATAAAAAACCGATACTTCTTGCTATGATCATAGTCTACCAGGCTTACAAACTCCGTTTCGAGTTCTGGTATTTTAGCTGGAAAAGGTTTCACGTAGTTACCCAGTCTGTCAACAATGTGAAGTAGTCCAGGCGTTGCAAAAAAATATTGCAATTTCCCATTATTAAAATAGTCGATTTGAATTACTTCATCGGCGATTAGGCCCTCCGTAGGTATTTTCCATAGAACTTTGCCTTGAGCGGAGACGAGGCTGAGATTAAAGGTAGAATCCTGTACCAGAATTTCATTGCTTTTATCAACATGACTTTTAACGACAGCAAATTTGGCAATCCGGCTGCTGAAGTTTGTGATGAGTTTTTCGTTTCCGGCAACGCGAGCTTTCTTGGACGGATTTGTCGGCGTGTAAGCGTACGAGATATTTGTGTAGTAGCTGTCATTAAGGTGACTGAACTGCGCTGCCCCCATGCCCAGCGACCGTAGTAATGGACGATTCTCCTGTACAAATTTTTTCCAGCGAGGTCTCAGGGATTTTTCCAACGAATTCCATATGCGGGGCGTGTTTATGAACAGGCTTACGTTTGACTCAAGTAACGTGGATTCCAAGTATTGATTTTGAGCAACAGATTTCCCCCAAGTGTCTTCTCGGTCAATATCATCCAGGTATCGCTTGAGCTCGTTTAAATTTTCGCTGACGAAGAGGGTATTACCCATGCTGGTATAGTAACTAGTATTGAATCCAGCGATTAGGGGATAGAGCAATTTTTCCGGGAATCGATAGAGGGGAAGCTCACGAATTTCGTATTCAGAATATTTTTCATAGAATACCGTATCCATACTGACTTTTTCTGATAAGGCATTAAATGTATTTGTCCAGCTATCCACTCCGTTGACAGAATTGATTAATAAAATACTAGATAAACGTCCTCCCCTGGATTCGAGGGAGACGGTGCCGATTTCGCCTTCCAGACCATTCACCATCTTCTGAATATCGACGGCAAGCGATTTTGAAATTTGCGCAAGGGTATCGCGGATCGCTGCAGGTACTTTTGTAGCCGCCAGGAGATCTCTGTGAAAATTAGTGCCATTGCTAATGCCATAGCAAACAACCATCAATGCTCTATTGGAAATAAATTGCTTGAGACCGAAAGGCACCGGTGTCTGATTCTTGAAAGCTGAAAGAATGTAATTAGAATGCGTAATGCTGTCGACACAAAATCCGTTTAGTATAAGGGTATTTTCGTTACTTATTTTTACATCCAGCAATGCCGATTGTCCAAAATGCTGGATGAGTGGAGACGGAGAATCATTTATGAACAACGAAAACCATTCAGCAAAATTCTTAATGCTGAGGTAGATATTCCCACCGTCATTCTTCACCCGAGGCAGCTGGTATACGCTTCCAAGTCTTTCCTTATACGATACGCCGTTTGAATTGTGCATTCTGATTACATCTTCGATCAGGATGGGTGTAAAGGTGCTTATCCAAACGTTCTCGATATTGATCCACGAAAATGTTCTTTGCTTTTGTGTCAATTCGAAGATCTGAACGCCATTGTATTCGCGTTGCGAAAATGCTATCCCTTTTACGGCTGTCAACTTTTCGAGCATTGAATTGAATTGATGCTCTAAACTTGGTTTTGCAGGTGAGTAAAAGATAAAATCAAAATCATCTTTCCGTGTTACGTGAAGCGATATCAAGGTTCCGACCTCCACCTGGCTTAATACGAAGTCTGTAATTCGTTGCAGGGAATCCTGACCTGAAGAGAAGACAGCTTCCCTTACAATGTTCAAAACACTGGAGTTTTTGATTTGGTCCTGACATGATTCACAGGGACCGGCTTCGTATACCAGGATAGTTTCAGAAGGTACTAAATCCCACGGACCGATTTTATTTTTTTTCTGAAAATGATCGTACAAAAAATATCCACCAACAACTGCAATGACGACTCCGAGGGTGATGAATATAGGAAGTTTTTTCACTGATTACTTTTTGCCAAAAAATTAAGAGGCGAAGATAGTGTGAAAAGCTTAAAGCTTAAAGCATAATGCATAAAGCTAGTGCGTGCGTATGGCGAGGGATTAGGAAAAAATCGGGATTTTAAATCTTTCAAGTTAGTTCGAGCTATAAATTAGGGTCGACAAAAAAGACTGATAGCGACCTACGCATCCGGGCGGCAGTTAGCTTTTGCGCTTTCAAAGCATTAGGCTGAAAGCTATGGGATGGAAAGCGATTGGAGAAAATGAAAACCTTAAGCTTCAAAAGCTTAAAGCTTAAAGCATAACGCATAAAGCTAGTGTGTGCGTATT
>JAICGJ010000082.1 GCA_025923195.1 Chryseolinea sp. | reverse complement strand
TTGCCTAGCCGAATCAGAGCCCCCGTAAGGGCCACTACAATAACGATACGATCTACCACCTGGAGAAAACTCTGCCCAGGCTTTTTCTTTCGGCTGTAAAGCCAAAGGGCAAACAGGATCCCAAACGCTGCTCCATGACTCGCCAGTCCCTGAAGACCCGTAAACCGGAAAGGACTAAACTCAAAGGGCAAGAAGATGCTGAGGGGATTTTCAGTGATGATCTCGGGTTGGTAGAAAATAACATGTCCAAGTCTCGCGCCAATAATGGTGGCAATCACCATATAAATAGTCAGGGTATCGACATCCTTTTCAGGTTTACCTTCTTGCTTATAGAAATAGTACATGAATTGCTGACTGATTAAGAAACCTAATGCGAAAAACAATCCGTACCAGCGAAGAGAAAAGCTGCCGTACGAGAAGATCTCGGGGCTACCGTTCCAAATGATGTAGTTGAGTATGGCCATAGGAGGCAAATATAATCCGTTAATTTATATTCGTCGAGGTTTCCCGCGATAGTGCATTTCTCCAACCGCTTGAGCGGTCTAGCCGGCGTCGTCCAGCAAATCCAACTCTTCGAGAAAACCCGAAGATAGGATTGGAAACCGGCACCAGCTCCTGGGGTCTACATTGAGATCGTCTAAATGCAACGAAGGTGCAAACCGTTCTCTTTTCCACTGGTTAGCCGACCAAAGTCTGAAAAATTTCCGGATGTAAGTTTTAAGCGCAACTGGATCGTATTTGGTCTTTAATGCACCGAGCACCTGCAACGGAGACCTTCGATGAAAGATAGCTTGTCTTTCGATTTCTACCAGTATAGCGTAAGGCATGAGATCCATTTCGTCAGTCTGCTGGCTGGCCAGAGGCCGGAGTTCTGCTGTAGGCTGGAGGTTGTTTACAAGTGACAACCCAGGTTGATCAAGTGCCTTTTCCGCCCAACGCAACCATTGGATGATGAAGGGCTTGCTCAAACCAGCGATGGGCGCAAAACTGCCACTGGTATCTCCGTCCATTGTCGCGTATCCAAGATCGCCTTCACTTCTGTTAGATGTCGTTATAAGTACGGCGCGCTTTACATTGGCGAGCATCCAGATTATGGGTGACCGTGTACGTGCTTGAATATTTTGAAGCGCAATATCATCGGTTTCCCAGGTAAGTTTCCTGCCAATGGCTTTTTCGATCTTGGATGTATAGGCAGCAACTTCACTATCAATTTTCCAATGATGAAATTCTGCCTGAATCGAGTCTGCTAAATATTTTGCGGCATCGAAGGTAGTTGCAGACGAATTTTCTGTGCCCTGGTAAGCACAGGATAACAGCAGTCTGACAGCCGATCGCCACGTGTCACAATCTGGTATTCTCATTATTCTGCAGAATTGGTCTCCGCCCAGTTCTTTCCACGCCCGCCTGATCATCTCGGTCACAGCAATTGCACACATAGAAGAATCTGCGCCGCCGCTCAGCGATAATACAAACCCGTTTGCGTTACTTTTGCGTACATAGTCAAATAATCCCAATGAAATTGCTTCGGCTAATTCCTCATTCTGCTCTTTGTTGTCACTAGAGGCAACAATACGAGTCTGTGAAGGATCTTTAAAGTCTACTTCAGTGCCGAGTACGTTAAAAGCTCTAAACGAGAACCTGTCGTTCACAGCAACTAATTGTCCGTTTTGGCCGATGATAATATCACCATCATAGATCATTCGTCCTGCCTCATTTCCCAGGAGATTTGCAAAAACATAAACACACTCGAATAGTAGTGAACCATCGATCACGACTTGCTTTTCGCGCAGTAGACTTTTAACCATGGCGAAATGACTTGCGCTTGGATTAAGGATGAGGTCAACACCGAGCTTGAACAGTCGATGTCCAGGTCGGTCTTCGTTGCGCCAGCCATCTTCGCAGATTTCGAATCCAAAGCGAATTCCCTCTGCTTCATAGATGATATCTCCTACCTGTATGGTCTCCCGTCCTCGAACAATCTCAACTGATGTGCCGGCGATCCAAGGGTCGAACCAACGGGGTTCATAGTGCACGCCGTCCCTTGCCAGAAACTGTTTCAACGTGATACCTTGAATTTTTTTATTGCTGATCACGCAAGCACCGTTGTATACAATGTTGCCAATTCGAACTGGAAGACCGACGCTGACAGTTATGTCTTCACAGAATTCCCGAATGTGAAGCAATTCGTCCCATGCGCGCTCCGGCAGCCATTCGCTGAGGAAAAGATCTTCACAACCATAGCCAGTTATACACAACTCTGGCAGACAAAGGATCTTGATTCCCTGCGACCGCGCCTCTCGAATTGCATCTATAATATTTCGTGCGTTATTACTCCAATCAAAAGGGATCTGATTAACCGTGGCGCCGCCGATCTTAAGTTTCATCTGCTTTTAGGGTGTATCTTAAGCGTTCAGCATGCAGCTGACAGCTTTCAGATATCAGCTGTTAACTAATAAATCCAACATCTCACACGTCTTAAAGGCTGCATCCTGTTCTGCCTTCTTCTTGCTGTTGCCGTAACCTGTACCTTTTGCTTCTTTATTGACGATCACCTGGGCTGTGAATTCCTTGTGGTTTCTGCCCTTCTTAACATTTACGATTTCGAAGCGCACTTCCTTACCTTCACGTTGGGCCCATTCAATTATCTTGCTTTTGAAATTAGAATTCGAATTAACTAAATCATCCAAATCATAATTTGGTATGATGAGCTTGTCTATCACAAATTTTTTGGTCCGCAAATAACCCTTATCCAGATAGATCGCACCTACTATTGCCTCAAGTGTATTACCCAGGATAACTTGTTGAAGATGTGCGTTCTTTTGATCGTATTGTACAATATTCGCAACCCCGATCTTCCTGGCCAGAAGGTTTAAGGCTTCGCGATTTACAATTCGCGAACGGATTTCAGTCAAAAAGCCTTCAGACTTGAACGGGAATTTTTTAAAAAGATAGTCGGCTACAGCGGCGCCCAGTATTGCATCTACTAAGTGCTCCATTCTTTCGTTTGACTCCTTGAACCCGGAGGCTACATTTTCTTTGGCGATAGAACTGTGTACTGTTGCTAAACGGTATAGCTCAAGGTTAGAGGGAGTGAACCCTGCTATATTATGAATTGCAGACAAGAGTTTTTTATCTGTTTTCGACTTTCCTTTCGGGATTTTAAGAATCTTCCAAACCAAGCGTCAAATCATTGAAAGTACGAAGCTAATTTAACAATTCTCCTTATTATAGTCAGCAGCAAAGAGTAGTAGGATCGGTTACGCGCTCAGCTTCCTGAAAATGATGGAGAAGTTATGGCCACCGAAGCCAAATGTGTTGCTTAACGCTACGTCTACATTTCGTTGTTGAGCATCATTGAATGTCAGATTAAGCCTCGAATCCAGTCCTGGGTCGTCCTTAAAATGATTGATGGTTGGAGGTATGATTGACTGATTTATAGCAAGCAAGCAAGCAATGCTTTCAATAGCTCCTGCGGCACCTAGCAAGTGACCTGTCATGGATTTCGTGGAGCTGATATTCATAGCATACGCATGATCGCCAAACACTTTTTGAATGGCTCTGATTTCTCCGAGATCACCCAGCGGCGTAGATGTCCCATGGGTGTTAATATAATCAACTTCCTCCGGCTTGACGCCGGCCTCTTCCAGGGCGTTGTACATTACCCTTGTAATTCCTGCGCCTTCCGGATGTGGCGCCGTAATATGATACGCATCTGCCGTCATTCCTCCACCCAGTATTTCACCGTAGATCTTTGCGCCGCGTCTCATTGCATGCTCAAATTCTTCAAGAATCAAGGCGCCGGCACCTTCGCCCAGCACGAACCCATCGCGATCCTGGTCATAAGGACGAGAAGCAGTTTCCGGGGAGTCATTTCGCTCAGAAAGTGCGCGCATGGCATTAAACCCACCCACGCCCGCTTCGCATACCGCTGCCTCCGAGCCGCCGGAAACAATGATATCAGCCTTGCCAAGTCTTAGAAAGGTAAAAGCATCATAAATGGCATTTGTCGAAGATGCGCATGCTGAAACCGTTACGAAATTAGGACCGCGAAAGCCATATTTGATTGAGATGTGACCAGCGCTTAGATCAGGAATCATCTTGGGTATGAAGAAGGGATTGAACCTTGGCGTTCCGTCTCCCCTGGCATATGCTTTAACTTCCTCCTGAAAAGTGAGCAGTCCACCGATACCTGAACCCCAAATAACACCAACGCGGTCAGGGTCAAGGTCAGCTAATGGTAGATTTGAATCTTTGATGGCTTCATCGACAGCGACCATTGCAAACTGAGCAAAGGGATCCATTTTGCGGGCTTCTTTGCGGTCCATGAAGTTCCCGATATCGAAATTCTTTACTTCGCAGGCAAATTTTGTTTTATAGAGAGAGGCATCAAAACGTGTTATAGGTGCCGCACCACTCTTACCGGTCTTTAGGCCATTCCAATAATCCGGAAGGGTATTGCCTATGGGAGTGAGTGCACCAAGTCCTGTAACGACTACTCGTTTCAATGTCATGTCTAAGGGGGTGTGGTAAAAAAGCGAAAGAGGTCAATTATTTCTTTACGTTTTGTTCCAGGTATGAAATTGCCTGGCCTACTGTTGAAATGTTTTCAGCCTGATCGTCCGGAATCGAGATATTGAATTCCTTTTCGAACTCCATGATGAGTTCCACAGTGTCAAGGGAGTCTGCGCCAAGATCATTGGTGAAGCTCGCTTCGGGAGTAACCTCAGATTCCTCAACACCAAGTTTCTCGATGATGATCTGTTTTACTTTTGTTGCAATTTCAGACATGTTTTTTCGGTTTAATGATTTAAAAATCTGTGCAAATAAAGAGATTTGCCACAATATTGTCAAACTTTTTTGATCTTGCTCAAACGAGTGAAAACTTCTTCCAAGGCCCTTGAACGAATGAAAAAAAGTAGATTAGTCATCGAGTATGATTTTGATTTCGAGTTGGTAGGACTGCTTTCTTCGGCGCGTGGTTACAAACTTGCATGGGAAATCAATCAGGCCTTGGGTATTCAGCTGGTAAAACAACCCGATTTGCAGGTAGGTTTTAAGAATAATCAAGAAAAGAGCTTTTCTTTTTATTCGCATGAGACTCAGCTCAATCGATTGAAACTCTTTAAAAATAAGCCCGCTGATCAGGAAAACGGAAAGTATTTTCTAATCCCTGAGTTTCCTCACTATGATTTTATAATTTTGGCCGCTATGGAAGAGCAGCACTCGCATCAATATTTGATACACCGGATCAGAACCATCAAGGCAATTCAATTAGCAGCCTCCATCCCGCTGGAAGGTTTGAAATCAAAATCAAATTTTATTTTTTGATCGATCATGCAAACGCTGACTTACATTTCCATACTATAATATACATTATACCTCTATGCTAGAAAAAGTATCGTTCAACAAGACAAAAATTGTTGCCACTGTAGGACCTTCCTCTAATTCGAAAGAAATGCTGCATGCGCTCATAAAGGAAGGAGTTGACGTTTTCCGACTGAATTTTTCTCACGGTACGCATGAGGACCACCTGAAAGTGATTCACAACGTCAAGGAGTTAAATAAGGAACTGGGTACAAGGATAGCCCTGCTGCAGGATCTCCAGGGGCCGAAGATACGAGTTAACGAAATGGAACCAGACGTTGTCATCCATCGCGGCCAGGACCTGGTGATAACAACAAAAGAGGTACTCGGCAATAGCCAGGTCGTGAGCACGTCTTACAAGAACTTGCCTAAAGATGTGAAGGTGGGCGACATGATTTTAATTGACGACGGGAAGATCGAACTGAAGGTGAAGGAAGTGCGGAGTGATGAAGTCCTGGCTGAAGTTGTGTATGGCGGATTATTAAAGTCGCGCAAGGGTATAAATCTTCCATTCACAAAAGTCTCAGCTCCCTCACTCACGGAAAAGGATCTGAGGGACCTTGAGTTCGGCCTTGAAAATGATGTTGATTGGATTGCCCTTTCTTTTGTACGAAAGGCATTCGATATTCAATCAATGAGAGCCATCATCGACTCGCATAAATCGCCGGCACGTATTGTCGCAAAAATTGAAAAACCGGAGGCGCTAAGCAATATCGATGAAATCATCGCTGAAACAGACGGTGTCATGGTAGCCCGCGGAGACCTCGGTGTCGAGATCTGGATGGAAGAAGTCCCTATGGTGCAAAAGATGTTGGTGGAAAAATGCAATAGAGCAGGGAAGCCCGTTATTGTGGCCACACAAATGATGGAGAGTATGATAGAAAACCCCCGTCCCACACGCGCCGAAACGAATGATGTGGCCAATGCCGTAATGGATGGCGCAGATGCACTAATGCTGTCGGCCGAAACAGCCTCAGGAAAATACCCGCTGGAAGTGATACGAAGCATGGTTCGAACAGTGGCCTCCGTCGAAAAGAATCCGAAGATCTATTATCATTTCAGGAACGTCGACAAAAATTCTCCAAAGTACATACACGATAATTTCGTACTCGCTGCGTGTAAGCTTGCAAAAGATGTAAACGCTAAGGCTATTGTCGGCATGACTCAGTCAGGTTACACCGCTTTCCAGTCTTCCGCTTACAGACCAAATGCCAATATCTTCGTATTCACCTCCAACGCTTCGTTGTTGAACAAGATCAATCTTGTATGGGGTTCACAAGGTTATTATTACGACAAGACTAATTCAACCGACGAGACCATTTCGGACGTGGAGTCTACACTGAAACGCGATGGACACGTAAAGACCGGTGACATCATCATCATTCTGGCCAGCATGCCGATCCATGAAAAGGCGAGGACTAACACGTTGAAGATTAATGTGGTGAAGTGATCGTTATCTGTTATCCGTTAATAGTTAATAGTTAATAGTTAGAAATTAATGCATAACGTTTACCAATTACCGACCACTTACCACTTACCACTTACCACTCACCACTCAAGTCACCCTACAAACCCCGCGGCTCTACCATAATAACGTCCTCCCTGGCGACAACGACGGCTCCTGCTGGATCTCCTTTTCTCTTGCGCACAAATTTTCTTGGTGTCACAACCACCGGGCAGAGAGAGTCATTTTTTCGCTTTGAGTAGTACGCTGCCAGTTGCGCCGCCCGTTCAACGACGTCCCTTGGAAAATTTTTGCCAGGCTGATACTTGATTAAAACATGAGAACCTGCAACATCCTTGGCATGCAAAAAAAGGTCCTCCTTGTAACCATACTTTAGCGTAAGCAGGTCATTGGATTGAGCATTCTTGCCGATCCAGATCCTGAAATCTTTGAATTCTACCTCGCGGTAAGGAAGAGCCGCATTTTGTTTATTCTCCTTACTGCCAAGCTTAGTTTGCTGCGTGAGCTTTCGTAAACTTTTCAGGTCCTCCTCCAATTCAATTTCGTGGATCTGATTTGAAATGGATTCGATTTCCTTCGCTTTAGCATCAACAAGTTTTTGAAGATGTGAAATCTCGATTTGCTGATTCTTTGCCTTCCTATAAAAATTCGCGGCGTTTTTTTGTGGGGTTAGATCTTTCTTGAGGTTGATTTCCGTAGTTCGATTATCATGGTAAAAGTCGGTTAATAACACTCTCTCTAATCCTGGGCTTATAAGATGCAGGTTTGCCATAATCAAATCAGCCCAAACCTTGTAGTCATGGTCATATTCGAGCGAATGCAACTTTTCCTGCGTTTTTTTTAGATAGTTTTGGCCGGCTTGTAACCTGGATTTCAAAATGGATAAAGCTGACGTCTTCTCTCTTATGAATGACTCATTCTGCGTGTAATAATGAAAGAACTCGGTAACTGCCTCGGCGGGATCTTTGAATTTTCTGATGGTTTTTCCACCGTCCAAGAGGGAAAAGATTATTTTACTTTCCACTTCCTGGATATAGAAAAAATCAGGATGTTCCAGCGATTCTCTTACAACCAGGATGGATTGCCATTGGTCATGCAACGGCTGTTCATTAAATCCATTTGCGTTCAGGTATCGCCATACGGGCTTGCCAAAAGTGAAATAGATTATTTCCGGGCGCGTATGGTGTTTTATGAAATTCTCCTCGCTCCAGTCGATGTTCCGGTCCAAGTTCTCCAGGTCCAGACTGATATCTTCCACCATGCTGGTTTTAAAGAGCTCTTTAGCCACGCCCTGTTGAAACAGTACGAGGTTTGAACGATTGCCATGCATCTTGAAAAGAAGATCGAATTCATTGGTCAGCTGCAGCGTAAAACTTCGTTCGTTTTCAAACTGATGTACTGCTCGAACCTTTTGTCCTATGATAGATCCAAAAAGGTCAATACTATTTTTCTTTGCACGTTGAAAATTCTTGGGAAACGACACGCACGAAAAGTGTGGCGACAAACTTGCCTTGATAAAGAGCGGTGAATTTTTTTTCTCGAACCTGATTACGATCTCCTCTTTGTTCTGACTAAAACACTCTGATACAACTACGTCGCTAAGCGTACTATTCAATTGTTTTGTCAGTTGACGAAGAAAATAATAGTTGTTATGCACGAGGTTCGATTAAGATCAGGGATAAACTGCAACGTGGCCGAATCAGACCTGACGATGTCTATATATCAATCTGCAGTCCATCATAGGCCAACATAACATTTTCTGGCAGTTGCTTAGCTACGTCAGCGTGCAGTCCAAGTTTGTGGCTTATGTGTGTAAAATAGGTCTGGCTGGGTTTTATTTTTTCCACCATTTCAAGGGCTTCTGCTAAGTTGAAGTGTGAGACGTGCGGATCAAGTTGTAAGGCGTTCAAGACTAGCACCTGCGTACCCTTAAGTTTGTCAAGGGTATCGTCTGGTATATAGTTTGCATCTGTAATGTAACTAAAGTTAGCGAATCGGAATCCCAATACAGGCATCTTGAGGTGCATGACCAGAAGCGGAACGATATTCACTCCATGTATGGAAAACGGTTTGTCGTCAATAAGTTTGAGTAGCAGCCGGGGGATGCCAGGATAGCTATCTTTCATGAAAGCGTATGCATATTCAATCTTAAGCTGGTCCAGCACCTCTTGTCTTCCATAAACCGGCATATCCATCCTTTGCATAAAATTATAGGCGCGAACGTCGTCCAACCCTGCTGTGTGGTCGCGGTGGGCATGCGTAAAGAGAATAGCATCAATCCGTTTTACACGCTCTCGAAGCATTTGTTGCCTGAAGTCCGGACCAGTGTCGACCACAAAACTCCTCTCCGAGATTTCTACCTGAATGGATGACCGTAACCTTTTATCGCGGAAATCGAGGGAACTGCAAACGTCGCATGTGCAGCCGATTACCGGAACACCCTGTGAGGTCCCGCTCCCTAGGAATGTTACGCGCATGCAGCTTCAACTTTAGATTTCACGGCGCCAATGAGATTGCCAGGAAATGTGATCAAAAAATAAACACCGGAGGGCATTTCAAGCCGTTTGAAACTGTTGAATAAGCTCGTCGTAGAGTTTCTGGCTTTTTTCTGTAAAACGAGTGCGATCCAGTACAACGCCTTTTAGTATTTCCATCAACGCATTGATCTTACCCTCAGTGGTATAAAATTTATTGACAATGATGATCTTCTGATCTTTTAAGACGCAGTAACCTGATTTGAAATTACCTTTCTCGTAACGGAGTGTGTAATCAGACTCGGCGATCATATCCTCCAATTTTGTCAGAAATGGTATCGTGTATTTAATCATGCAACTTTTCAACGATTTAGGCGCGAAAGATAGGAAAATTAGTCCACGGTCCACAGTCCGCTGTCGACAAGCGCACAAACCTGAATTTGGGTGGATTAATTCATAATTGCAACATCAATGAAAATCAACTGATTGAGAACCAAGGACCATCCCCATATTTACACAATGCAATAACTTGGTTAATTCGTACTGGCGGAGGACTGTGGACGGTGGTCTGTGGACCTTCGCCTACAATTCTTATCTTTCCGCGATTGAAAAAAAAAATAAAAACATTAGTTGTTATTGTCGGTCCCACCGCGGTGGGAAAAACAGCTGTGGCGATCAAACTTGCCCGGCTTCTCAAGACTGAGGTCGTCTCTGCAGATTCGCGGCAGATCTTCAAGGAACTGACGATTGGCACTGCCAAGCCTTCACCATCCGAGTTGGCATTGGTTCCCCATCACTTTATCAATACGCATTCGATCACCGAAAATTACGATGCCGCGCAATATGCCCGTGATGCGCTGGAGTTGATATCAGACCTATTCGAAAAATACAATACTTTGATTTTATGCGGTGGTTCTGGCCTTTACATTAAGGCAGTATGCGAAGGGTTTGATGATATTCCTGAAATCCCGGCGGATGTTCGCGAAGGGTTAATGCAACGCTATGAACAAGCGGGGATTGAATGGTTGCAGCAGGAGATGTTAAGGTTGGATCCTGAACACTATAAGAAGATTGATCAGAAAAATCCACATAGACTAATCCGCGCCCTAGAGGTCAGGTTGGGCACAGGTGTTTCAATAGCTGCCTTTCATTCGAGCAAGCAGGTCAGTCATCCGTTCGAAATCCTTAAAATTGGATTGGAACTTCCCAGGGAGGATCTTTATCGCAGGATCGATGAACGCATGGATAAAATGATCGAACACGGTTTGATAGAGGAGGCAACGGGTCTTTACAGGCATAAGCACTGCCAGGCACTACAGACTGTTGGATATCAGGAAATATTTGATCTTATCGATGGAAAATATGACTTGGACGAAGCCATACGTCTGTTGAAACGAAATTCCCGTCGTTACGCAAAAAGGCAACTGACCTGGTTTAAACGTGACACTGATATCAGCTGGTTCTCGGCCAATGATCAGGAGAAAATATCGGGATTTGTCTTGGATCATCAAGCGCATTTGCATGGACGCATGGCCAAAGGCAACTATGAACAATAGAGTATTGATCATTGCATACTATTGGCCTCCAAGTGGAGGAAGTGGAGTTCAACGTTGGTTGAAGTTCGTAAAGTATCTTCCGCAATGGGGATGGGTGCCATATGTATTTACACCCGAGAACCCATCGTTTGCCATTCAGGATGAATCCTTATTGAAAGATGTTCCAATGGAAGCTGAGGTAATTCGGTTTCCTATATGGGAGCCGTATGAATCGTTCTTTAAGATTTCGGGTATGTTGGGCTGGAAAAATTCTTCCAAAGCAACCGATATGGTTTCAACACAGAACAGATCCCTATTTCAAAAAGTAAGCACATTTGTGAGGGCCAATTTTCTAATTCCGGATCCACGCATTTTCTGGGTCCGCCCCTCAGTAAAATTCCTCCAGGATTTTTTGATTGAAAATCAAATTAGGACTGTAATAACCACCGGACCACCCCATAGCATTCACCTGATCGGATATAAGTTAAAGCGTAAAAATCCATCTCTTCGGTGGCTGGCTGACTTCCGCGATCCCTGGTCCGAATGGGGACTTCTCGACAGCTTGAATGTGAGTCCCTTGGCCAGGACCCTTCATCGACGTCTTGAATCCAAAGTCCTCAGAACGGCAGACAAAATTATTACCATCACGCCATTCTACGTGCGAAAATTTGAAGCGCTTGCGCAACGAAAAGTGACATTGCTAACCAATGGTTACGATGAAGAGGATTTCAGGACACTTGTTGTTCAGTCGCCTGACAAATTTACGATTCGTCACGTAGGCATCGTGAACGAACGGTGCGACCCCCGGCCCTTTATCACTGTGATCGAAAAACTTATCAGCTCCAATCCGGATTTTAAATCAAAAGTTCATGTTGACTTCGTGGGGGAAGTACACTCGCAGTTTAAAAATTTTGTGCTTGCTTCCACGGACCTCTCGTACGTCACAACATTTACGCCCTCGGTTCCACACGAACAATTGATACCGATATATGGAAAATCCTCGTTGCTTGTATTAATTCTAACTGGCTATAAAGATCCTGAGGGCTACATGCCCGGCAAATTGTTTGAGTACTTAGCCACTGGGTTACCTATTCTTGGAATTGGACCCACCGGGGGAGATGCCGGAGCACTGTTAAGATCCACCGGTGCAGGTGAAATGGTGGAAGGCTCGGATCATGTGCGTATCGAAATGAAAATCATGGAATATTTTTCAGCGTGGAGCCAACAGGGAATGTCCCTCGTCGGGAAAAGAGATGTTTCAAAGTATTCACGAAAAAATATCACGAAGGAATTAATTGACCTGTTTTGATCATTCTGTAATTCCTTTAATTGCAGTTTTAATCTTCAAAGATTGGTAAGTAGAAGTTTCATTAAGAGTTCCATCATTTACACGCTTGCCGGGGCGCTACCGACGGCCAGTGCGCTCATCTTGCTTCCGTTTTATATTCATCATCTTTCTACTGAAGTTTATGGCGCCTTGTCGGTTTACCTCGTGTTTTCCCTCCTTGTTCAAATTATAGTGACATTTAGTTTTGATACCTCAATCTATATTCACTACCACGAGTTTAAGAACGACAGCAAGAAACTAGCGGTCTTTGTCAGTTCGGCTTTTATATTCATGCTACTTACTGGCCTGTTTACAGTTGTAATTTTTGCTGGCATTGGCGATGCTGCCTTTAAAATCGCATTGCCAGGAAGAAATGTTTCGTTCTTTCCCTATGGCCTCGCCTCCGTTGGCGCTGGTGCGTTTCAAGCACTATTCAAAGTTCACAGCAGTTTATTGCAAAGCCGGGAAAAACCGGAGACCTTCTTTTGGTCTAACGTGTTTTCATTCACGATGATCGCTTGTTTCACAATCGTCGGTCTGGAACTGTTTCCCAATTCACTCATGGGGCCGGTAGTTGGGCGGTTGCTAGCCTCGGGAATTGCAGGCACGTGGGCCATTGCTAGAATTTTGAGAGAGTTTGGTTTCCGATTTGATTTTAGCTGGCTTCGGTCCTCATTTGGTTTTAATACCTACACGTTCATCTATCAGATTCTTCAGTGGATCATAAATTACTTTGATCGCATTGTGATGTTATTGATCCTATCGCTGGCTGATGTCGGCGTGTACGTTTTTGCAACGCAATGCCTGATTGTATTGGAGCTATTGATGAACAGTTTGCACAATTCCTTTTACCCTAAGGTGGTAAATGCCGTGATGACTCAGGAACATAAACATTCGGCCCCGGAAATAAACCGGTATTATCATGGGTTGACAGGCGTCATCATGATCTCAGCGTGTATTGGTATACTCACACTTCCCTGGGCCATCGAAACATTTGTACAAAGGGACGCATACCAGGAAACAATTCCATACTTGCCATTTCTGGCGACGATTTACTTCTTCAGAACCATGCGACTGTTTTTTACGTCGCCCTATGGGATATTGAAATTTACAAAACCATTGCCAGTGGTGTACTTGATTGTTGCAGGCGCAAAGATCCTGCTTATGTTGCTGCTTATGCCAGCTTTGAAGGTTTATGGGGTTATTGCAGCTTCGCTCATCAGCGCCGGTCTTGAGATCATCTTACTTCACTATGGTATTAAGAACATGTTTAAATTCCGCTTTAATTTTTTCAAGATCGTGGGCGCGCCAATGAGTTTATTCTTTTTAATAGTGGTTCTGGAACCGCTCCTAGGTCAACGTTATCCATACACCATGCATGCGTTGTATCTGATATCATGCGCCGGACTGCTTTGGTGGGCTTACAGGAAAGAAATCCAGATCCTCAACCCGTTTCAGCAACGGAGGTGAAATTTTGTAACAATACCATATGAATTAGTATTATTTTGCACGCTTAAATGATACCAGTTACGAAACCATTTCTTCCACCGATTCAAGAATACGAAAAATATCTCCAGGGCATCTGGACCCGCA
The DNA here is from genome assembly GCA_025923195.1 of Chryseolinea sp. Taxonomy (GTDB): domain Bacteria; phylum Bacteroidota; class Bacteroidia; order Cytophagales; family Cyclobacteriaceae; genus Chryseolinea. The sequence goes on along the minus strand of JAICGJ010000082.1, from coordinate 11,036 downwards.
ATTGGCTTACCAATAACGGTCCACTGGTCAATGAACTTGAACTGGCATTGAAGGATTATTTAAGCATCAGGCACTTGTTGTTTGTTACCAATGGCACAATTGCCATTCAGCTCGCTATCAAAGCGCTTGGACTCAAGGGTAAGATTCTCACGACACCATTCTCATATGTTGCTACTACAAGCAGCATCGTTTGGGAGGGCTGTGAACCCGTTTTTGTTGATATTGATGGCCGTACCTGCAACATTGATCCAGCAAAGATTGAGGACGCTATCACGTCGGACACCTGCGCTATTCTGGCAACGCATGTTTATGGAAATCCATGCGACGTGGTGACTATTGATGAAATTGCGAAACGTAGAAATCTCAAGGTCATTTACGATGGTGCTCATGCCTTCGGTGTAAAACTAAAGGATAAGTCAATTTTTGAATGGGGTGACATAAGCACTTGTAGCTTTCACGCGACCAAACTTTTTCACACCGTAGAGGGAGGAGCAGTCGTGACGAAAGACCCGGAGCTCTTGAAGCGAATGGCCTATCTCCGGAATTTTGGACATGACGGTCCAGAACGGTTTGCAGAATTAGGAATCAATGGCAAGAATTCAGAGTTCCATGCAGCGATGGGCTTAGTTAATCTGAAGTATGTCGATAACATAATCTCAACCCGCAAGGATTTGTCGGCGCACTATGACAAATTCATGAAGACTTTCCAGGGAGTCAAGCCTGTTATCTCATCCGACACAACATACAATTACGCATATTATCCCGTCATTTTTAATGAGGAGAAATTGTTGCTAAAGGTGGTTGAAACCCTCAACCAGAATTGGATTCACCCCAGACGGTATTTCTTTCCTTCCCTCGAAGACCTTCCCTATATACATGAAAAGTCGCGCTGTCCGGTTGTGGACTCCATTGCCCGGCGAGCACTCTGCCTTCCACTATTTGATACGCTTACTAAGGAGGAAATTGATATGATATTCAGAATCATACTTAGAGTCCAAAATAACTAGTATATGAAGTCTTTTGCACGGACTCTTCAAGGCATTCGCGGGGATGCAAACCTGCTTTCCTTGACACTTTAACAATGTGTTACGATGAACTTGCACATTGTTCCTGACAATACATTTATTAATAAGTTTTACGAGAATTTGCAGGAGCTTGGTCTGACAGGCACGAATAGGGTTGTCGTGCGGATCAACGAACCAGAACTTAAATCCGTCAAACATAATCTTCCGTTTGCCCCGCTGTATTCATCCCGATTTGAATCGTTGGTTGGAAACACATTTGAATACGAGAAAGTATTCATCCACTATTTTACGCCTTTGCTGTACCGATGGGTAGCCACGCACAAATTTCGTGAGTTAAATTGGATGGTTTGGGGTGGCGACCTATACAACCTTCCTGGATTGGATACTTTGTGCTACGAACCATTGACATTCTCAAAATTTGTGAAAAGGAATCATTCTATTCAGCGCAGGCTTTACAATGTAAAAGTGCTATTGACGCAAAGTGCTTTCCGCAAAAAAGCGTACTCAAAAGTAAAGAACGTACTTACATGGATGAGTGAGGAATACAAGTTTGCGATAAAGCACTTGCCCGTTGACGCCGATCATAAGTTTTTCTTTTACGAAAACCAGCTTCCTTACCATCAGCTTGATCCTTTGTTACAAGCGGTTCACAAGCATGACAGTATATCAATTGTGGTTGGTAATTCGGGTTCCCCTACAAATAACCATCTCGATGCAGTTCAGTTTTTGGAGGATAATCAGGTGCGCGCGAATCTGGTGTTGCCTGTATCCTACGGAGATTCTCACTACATATCCTTTCTGAAGAAGGAAATTAAATTTAGTTATGGCGATGTAGAATTTCTCGATCGTTATATGCCCTTTGAAGAGTATGTAAATTGGCTGGCATCGACAGATGGATTGATCATGAATACATTTCGGCCACAAGGCTACGGAAACATCTTGATGATGATGTATTTGGGTAAACCGGTGTATTTTAACGCCAGAAATATTTCACTTCCCGATATAAATGCAGCTGGCTTGGCGTGGAAGCCTCTGGAGAGTCTGAAAGCGCTCAACCGCCCATATTATGACGCCTTCAACAGGGAGACTGTGTTGGCATTTCTTTCTCATGATCGGTTGCTTGTTGCGTATCGCGAGCTGTTTAGCTAACGACAATATCATACATTCGCCCTTGACAGTAAAATGTCTGTAACAACATTATTGAAGAAGAGAAGAGACTATACCTTGCAGTTTTGTTGCGTTAGCTTCCGCATTCAATTCTTTTGCGGCTGCATTTGTATTTTTCTTATACGTTTCAATGTCATGCCTGGTAAGCTGGTTAAGGCTTTTTGCAACGCTCTCTGCTGAAAAATTTTCCGACACAATACCGATACTGTAACGTGTTACGATTTCAGCCATCTCTAGTGTCGGCCCGATAGCGACGCCAAGTCGGGCCTGGATAAAATCAAAAAGTTTATTTGGCAAGGTGTGTTCGTAATTAAAGTTAACAGGAGGTAATATGAATATTCCCAAGTCATAATTGCGTATGGTGTTTACAACCTCATTGCTTTTCACGGGAGGGATTATTCTTATTCTCTGATCCTTTTTTGAAAGTATTCGAAGATCGTCGAGGTATCGCTTGGTTTTACTGGAGGCAAAGCCCGGTGTCAACAACATCATGTCCAGGGTAAATCGATAGTCAAGTAGAGCCATAACGTCGATCATGAGCTCAAGCTTTCGCGAAGGTGTTGCAATGCCGTGGTGTATTAGACGTATCTTGTTTTCTAGAACCGGACTGGGTTCGATTTCAAAGTAGTTATTAGCGTTAGTAATTACCGTAGGTGTGACGTTAAAATTTTTCTGGTACTCCCTCGCTAACCCTTTGCCTACTGTCGTCATCGCGTCGGTTCTTGGAATATACTTTCTGCATAGCCATGTATTAAAATTTTGAAAAAACAAACGCCACAATTTTTTATCTTCAAAATGGCGTGGCGCATATTCATGGGCATCAAAAATTACTTTGGGCTTTCCAGGAAAGGAAAACGCGAAAGGCAGGGTTTCGACATCATTAGCAATAATAAGGTCGAATTTTCTCGCTGCCAGCGCTTCCATAACTGATGCATAATCGTGAAGAAGGCGATGGGCAATTCCATGAAATCTTAAAATCAAGAAGACGGACGTGATCGCTTTGCGCAGGAGCGTTAGCTTGGTTGGCTTTATCGCAATTAATTCGTAATCGCTTGAAGGCTCTCCTGCAAAACAGACGATAGTTGTTTGATAGATATCCTTAAGAGCGAACACTTGCCGCCGTACGCGTGCATCGTGCTTAAGGTTACTGAGTACAATTACCAAGACTTTTTTCATGCATGGGAAACGTGGAGCTTCATATTGACGGCTAACTCTTCAATCGTGTTGGATTTTCTCTCACAAAACCCTCCCACGACTTACGCTTGAGATTGAGATTCCCGTTCTGGAAATGATGACACACGGCAACGGCTAATGCGTCCGTTGCATCTAACAATTTGGGAAGTTCCTTAATGGTAAACAAAGTCATGAGCATCTTAGCAACCTGCTCTTTGGATGCATTGCCGTTACCTGTTACGGATTGCTTTATTCTTTTCGGAGCATATTCTACAATGGGAATTTCCCTCGAAAGGGCGGCTGACATTGCCACTCCCTGAGCCCTTCCCAGCTTAAGCATGGACTGTACGTTCTTTCCAAAGAAAGGAGCTTCCAAGGCTACCTCATCTGGGTGAAAATCATCGATCAAACTTAACACCCGCTCAAAAATTTTCTTCAACCGCAGTTCGTGGCTCTCGTACTTATTTAGTTGTATCACACCGAACTGTAATAGATCAATCCTAGGCTTGCGTATGAGTATAACTCCATAACCCATTACATTGGTACCCGGATCCAGCCCTAAAATTATTCGTTCTTTCACCATTTTATTCGGACTCAAGATAGGCAGCGTTTATAAATTATTGAAATTGCATGACATGACATTCGCTTTTATTCTGCTTTTTTTTGCCTACCTCCTGTTAGTGGGGTTGATGGTCTTCGGATGGACTAGAGGTCTGAAGAAAGTAGTTCCGCTTAAACATACTTCCCAGCCTTCAATTTCTGTCGTAATCGCTGCCAGAAACGAAAGTCAAACAATCGAGCGAATCTTGAAAGATATTTCGCGGCAGACTTACGACGACTTTAATGTCATTGTGGTGAATGACGCTTCCACGGACAAAACTTCTGAAATTGTAAGGCAGTATGCGGCCCAGGACGCGCGATTCACGTTGGTGCGAAGCGGCGGCGAAGGAAAGAAAGCCGCGTTGACGACAGGTATCCAAGCAAGCAAAGGGGAAATTATAGTGACAACGGATGCGGACTGCAGTCTGGATAGGCATTGGCTTCAACTGATTTCTGGTTATTTTCAAGATCGCGAAACGATGCTGGTATTTGGAGGAGTAAAGATCTCCAGTTCGACATTCTTTTCTACAATCCAAGCGCATGAATTCCTGAGCCTGATTGGAACGGCTGCGGCAACGCTATCGTGGGGATTTCCGACGATGTGTAATGGTGCAAACCTGGCGTTCAGAAAGCAGGTGTTCCACGAAGTCGGGGGATATAATGACAATCTGCACATTCCCTCGGGAGATGATGAATTTTTGATGCGCAAGATTTTCCAAGTCTACCCTAAGGGAATCAAGTTTGTTGCCTGCAAACAGGCTGTTGTGATGACGTCATCGGTCAGCATGCATCAATTCATTCATCAACGAATCCGTTGGGCGGGCAAATGGACACGCAATTCATCGATGTGGAGTATTTGCCTGGCGGTTTTTATCTTTCTTTTTCAGCTGTCCGTTCTTGCAATGCCGTGGGCTGTATTTTTGGGTGTAGTAAGCGTTCCACTTGCCATTACGTTATTGACATTAAAGGTCGCCATGGAGGGTGTTTTCTTGAAAAAAATTGCCGCGTTTTTAAACGTACCATGGAATTGGTCAGCGTTTTTTGTCTTGCAGATTGTTTATCCATTCTATGTCGTTCTGATCGCAATAATCTCACCTTACATTCCTTTTGAATGGAAAGGACGGACCCTTAAATCCGTCACGATCAGTATGGTTAAGAAATAAGGTTGTTATATAAAATAAGAAATTTAAGAATTCGGTTTTAGGATTAACTTTACGTTCTGTATGATGACCGAACAGACCCTCAAAGCTAAATTCGAAATCAAGGAACTTGAGTTAAACGCATTGCTGGAAATCACACAGGCGATCAATAGCAATTTACCCGAGGAGTCGCTTTACAAGATTTATAATTTCACCTTGCGTTCTAACTTGAATATTCAGAAGCTGGCCCTTTTTGTACTCGATGATGACTGGAATTGCAAGGTTAGTTTTGGTACGAAGAAACACTTCAGCAAGTCCAGTCTGTTACCTGCATTTAAAACAATACAGGATATCACGCACCTCAAGGAGTTTGAGGCATGCGATTTCACTGTCTTTGACATAATTATTCCCGTGGCGCACAAGGGTAATACGCTTGCTCTTGTTTTTGTTGGCGGCCTGGAAAAAAATGACTACCAGGATGACGATGGAATAAAGTTTATACAAGCTTTAAGCAACATTATCATTGTTGCTATCGAAAATAAGAAGCTTGTCAGAAAGCAGCTGCAACAGGAATCCTTTCGCAAGGAACTTGAAATTGCGAGCGATGTACAGCAGTTCCTGTTTCCTGATAAATTACCAGACACCGATCTCCTTAAAGTCGAGGCGAGCTACCTGCCTCATGACATGGTTGGCGGTGACTATTATGACTATATCCCGATCAACAAGAATCAATTTTTACTATGCGTCGCCGACGTGAGTGGAAAGGGAATACCTGCAGCCTTAATGATGTCGAATTTCCAGGCTTCGCTTAGAACACTGCTTCGCCAGACGCCAAACCTGACAGATATCATCGAGGCGCTTAACTACCAGGTACTTGAAAACACGAAGGGTGAGAAGTTCATCACCTTTTTTGCGGCCATTTATGATATTCGGCTGAAAACCATGGTCTATGTTAACGCCGGACATAACCCTCCGATCTTAATTGACAGGAAGAATGGAATTCAGCTTTTAGAGGAGGGATCTACGGTGCTGGGTGCCATGCATCCTTTACCTTTTTTGAATGAAGGGTTTATCACGAACCTGGAAGACTTCTTTCTCTTTTGCTACACAGATGGACTTACAGAAACCGTCAATGAGTCTCAGCAAGAGTTCGGCGCAGATCGGTTATTGCAGTACTTCAAGAGAAACGACACGTATACCAAGGACTTGAAAGTCATACATCAAGACATTATTGTTGCACTTGACAACTTTAAAGGACGAAATGGCTATCACGATGATATTACAATACTTTCTTGCCGGGTAGGAAACGAAACTATTTCAGATGTAGGGTAATTTCCCGATCAGAATGCTTATGGGATAAATGCATGGTTCATCGGACTCCTTTTTTCCTGCCGCTCCTATACTCGACGCTAACCTGGAGGATGCAGTCAGTTAACAAGACATTATATCTCACTTTTGATGATGGGCCTGTTCCGGGACCTACTGATTTCGTTCTAGAGACGTTAAAAAAGTTTGCTGCCAAAGCAACCTTCTTTTGCATAGGGGAGAACATTCGGACGAATTCAAAATTGTTTAAAGAAATTTTTCGTAACGGACACGCTATTGGTAATCATACTTTCAATCACATAAACGGGTGGAAAACATCGGCCGACGCCTATTATAAGAACATCGAACTTTGCCGGCAAGAAATAGCAGGTAAACTCGACGCTGGATTCGACATTCAGTCTCTGCTGTTCCGTCCACCTTTTGGAAGGATTTCAAGGGAGCAGATCAGACGGTTGTCGGCATATAGAATTATCATGTGGGATGTCCTTTCTATCGATTATAATATGAATCTTGCGCCGGAAAAGTGTTTGAGGAATACCATCGCTGCTGCGCGGCCAGGTTCCATCATCGTATTTCATGACAGTTATAAAGCAGAGAGAAATTTGACCTATGCACTGCCTCGCTTCATCGAACATTATCTGGACCAAGGATTTACTTTTGATGTTATCGGTGCAAATTAATGCGAAATTCAAGTTGGCGTTCTTAAAGCAACGCTACACATTAATTGACCCGAATTCAATTGCAGCTATGCTATGAAGAGAATTTTAGTAGCGCCATTGGATTGGGGATTAGGTCACGCGACTCGCTGCATCCCAATTATCCGGGAGCTCATCAAAAGAAATTGTACCGTATTAATTGCAGGCAACGGGAACTCCCTAGTGCTTTTAAAGGCCGAATTTCCGCAGGTCATGTTCTACGCACTTCCTGGCTATGAACCTACATACCCCTCGGATGGAAATATGGTGCTGAAGATCATGTCACAGATTCCAAAATTTATTAGGACGATAAATAACGAACATAACCGGACTGAATCTATTGTTCAGTCAAACCAGGTTGACCTCATAATTTCTGACAATCGGTATGGCTGCTGGTCCCGAAGAGTGCCGTCGATCTTTCTCTCGCATCAGCTCAATATACTCATGCCGAAGGGCTTGCACTGGATGTCGACGCCGGTAAACTTTATCAATAGACATCTAGTTAAAAAATTTACACATTGTTGGATTCCTGATTATCTTGACAAAGACAGACGCTTATCTGGACGGCTATCCGACTATCCCGAAGGTTTTTTTAGAGACGTGGCTTTCATCGGCCCATTATCTCGCTTCACCTCAGTGCACGTTTCATCGAATAAGTATGACGTAGCCTGTATTTTTTCTGGCCCTGAACCGCAGCGAAGCATTTTTGAGCGCAAAGTAATGGATCAGCTTGAGAAGACGTCGCTTCGATATTTTGTCGCGCGTGGTAAATCATCTGCCGAACAGTCGACAACTGTGAATGAACATTCCCTTGCAAACACTGAGGAGCTGCAAGGTGTTATTTCTCAATCGCCTTTGGTGATAGCCAGGAGCGGGTATAGCACGATCATGGATTTAGCCGCACTTGGTAAGAAAGGGATTGTTGTGCCAACCCCCGGTCAGACGGAACAAGAGTATCTAGCCCAACGGTGGAGTAAAAGAGGCGTATTGTGTTCGATGCCTCAGAAAAGTTTCGATTTAGAATTAGCTTTACAGGAATCAAATCGGTATACGGGGTTTACTAACGATTGCAGTCATTCACATGAATTACTGGAACGACAGTTAGATCGCGTTTTGAGCCAGCTTAATTGAAAAAATCATCCCCTCAATGAAGGAGTTTATAAGAAGTTTCGTTTATGCCCTCCAGGGAATTTGGGCGGGTATACGCGGCCAGCGTAATCTCAAGTTCCAGTTGGCTGTCGCCGTTGTCGTTGTGGGTGCAGGCTTCTACCTCTCGATTACTGTATTCGAGTGGTGTATTATTTTGTTCTGCATCGCCCTGGTCATAGGTTTGGAACTGGTGAATACGGCACTGGAAAATCTTGTTGATCTGGTTACTCTTGAGCGGAATCCGCTGGCTGGAAAGATCAAAGATATCGCCGCCGGTGCCGTCCTTACGGTGTCTGTGATCTCATTAATTATTGGCTTGATCATTTTTAGAAAGTACCTCATGTAGCTGTTCATGTGACCCGTTATCCGTTAATAGTTATCCGTTATCCGTTAATAGTTATTAGTTAATGGTTAATAGTAGCTGATAGTTATTGGATACTGAAAGGGGTACAACGATGTGAAATTAATGATTGCAATAGACTACGCCTTCATGCCCAGGCCCACTCCCCCGATTAACTATTAACTAATAACGGATAACTAATAACGGATAACGGATAACTATTAACGCATAACGGATAACCCACGCTTTTCCTTTTCTCCTTTCCCTTATAGATATTTGAACACGTAGGTAGATAACGAATGGACTATTACATTGACACTCATGCCCATATTTACTCGGAGGAGTTTAAGTCCGATCTTGGCGATTTGCTTCGCCGTTGTGAGGAATCGGGCATTAGAAAAATTTTCATGCCAAATGTCGATCATACCTCAATCGAAGCTATGTTGGAGGTCGAGCACCGTTGGCCCGATCAATGCCATCCCATGATGGGATTGCATCCCTGCTCTGTTAAAAAAGATTTTGAGAGGGAACTTTACATAGTAGAGGACTGGCTTGGGAAACGCAAATTCTCAGCCCTGGGGGAAGTCGGCACAGATCTCTATTGGGATAAGTCGTATTGGGGTCAGCAGCAGGAAGCACTCGCCGTGCAGATCAATTGGGCAAAAAGATATGACCTTCCCATTGTATTACATTGCCGCGAAAGCCTTGATGAGACCATTGCCATTGTTGAAAAATTCCAGGATGGAAACCTGAAAGGAGTTTTTCATTGTTTCACTGGCACTGCTGCGCAGGCAAATAAGATCTTTGAGATGGGTTTACTCATTGGTATAGGAGGGGTTGTTACATTTAAAAATGGTGGCCTTGACAAAGTCCTTCCGGAAATAGACCTTAAGCATGCGGTGTTAGAAACAGACAGTCCATACCTTGCGCCGGTACCTTATCGCGGAAAACGCAACGAGCCAACTTATCTTCCTTTGATCTCGTCCAAGGTTGCTGAAGTTATGAACATCTCTGTAGAGGACGTTCAGAAAATCACCACTCAAAATGCTTTGGGACTCTTCAATCATTCACTATGAAGCTAAAAAAGGTTAGCATTAACACGGCGTCACCAGGAAAAGAACGCGCACGAATCCTTATTATTTATACCGGTGGTACTTTCGGGATGAGCTACGACAAGGATGGTGTACTGACACCCTTTAGCTTTGAGTATATCCTTGATCAATTGCCAACGTTAAAGAACTTGGCGCTCGCGATCACTGCTGTATCGTTTGAAACGCCAATTGACTCCTCTAATATCAACCCTGAACATTGGCAACTGATAAGCAGTGTAATTTATGATCAATACGAGCGCCATGACGGCTTCGTTGTACTTCACGGAACCGACACTATGGCTTATACCGCGTCAGCTTTGAGCTTCATGCTGGATGGATTGAACAAGCCTGTTATTTTCACAGGAGCGCAATTGCCGATAAGCGAACCGCGTTCGGATGCCCGTGAAAATTTGATCACAGCTCTTGATATTGCGTCCGCCCGTCAAGAGGATAATCCGATTGTGCCCGAAGTGTGCATTTATTTTGATTACGAACTATTACGAGGAAATCGTTCAAAAAAAGTTGAGAGTATGCAATTCGACGCGTTTGATTCTGGCAATTATCCGCCCCTCGCCAAGGCAGGTGTGAAGATTGACTACAATTTTTCTGTGATCCGAACGCCGTCCCGCGCTTCAATGCTGAATCTTCGGGCAACGTTTGAAACCAACATTGCAATCTTGAAGTTATTCCCAGGCATCAACAGAAATGTTGTGAGCGCATTAATAAATACTGCCGGACTGAAGGCACTAATCTTGGAGACCTATGGGTCGGGCAATGCGCCGACTTTAGACTGGTTGATAGAAGAATTGAGCGATGCGATCGAGCGGGGAATCATCATTGTGAACGTATCTCAATGTCCTGGTGGTAGGGTTGTCCAGGGTCGATATGAAACCAGCAAAAAACTGCAGCAGATCGGCGTGATTAGTGGTGCTGATATGACGACGGAGGCAGCGGTGACGAAGCTCATGTTGCTGATTGGGGAGTATGGATCTTCGAATGCGAAGACAATGATTGGTCTTTCGCTTGCTGGAGAATTGACAGCATAACAGCTTGGAATCTGCTTAAATTATTAATTTCTTTGCGGCCTCATGAAGTGCGGTCGGCTGTGCGCTGACCGCTGTATGCTATTTAGGAGAGGTGTCCGAGTGGTTGAAGGAGCACGCCTGGAAAGTGTGTATACTGGAAACGGTATCGCGGGTTCGAATCCCGCTCTCTCCGCCCGCGGTCGCCGTAGCTTTAGCGTAGGCGACCTTCTGATCTTGTGGACGGCGAGCTTCGGCGGACGCAGTCCGCTTCCTTGTTTAATTCCCTTCCTGCGGTCGCCGGCCACG
>JAICGJ010000081.1 GCA_025923195.1 Chryseolinea sp. | reverse complement strand
TTCGAACGCAGCTATGATTCCTTTCATGAGAACGCAGACCGGATTTACAGAGTAGCATTTAATTGGGGGGAGATAGATTACCAAGGCGAGAATTCGAGCATCTATGCCAGCAGCGTTCCAGCGATGGGACCGGCATTGCTACAGGAGATATCTGAAATTGAGTCCATTACCCGCTTTGTTCCTGTGCGCACTGTCAAATCTTATTGTGTTATATCGCATTATAGCGGTAGTCAAATTTCATACACCGGCAACGACGAAAGAGGATTTTACGCAGATTCGATGTTCTTGAAAATCCTTTCATTTCCTATCATCAAGGGAGATCCGTCCCCTCTTAACAAGCCAAATTCAATCGTACTGACTAAAACCTTTGCTAGGAAGATGTTTAAGAACGTATCCTTTGATAAGATAATAGGTGAAACTATTGAAGTGGATGCCGACAGAAAGAAAGGCCATATTGTAACGGCAATTCTCGAAGACAACCCAGCGAACTCACACATAAAATTCGACTACCTGATTTCTTATGCGACAATCAATTCCGACAGGCTGGAAGGCAATTTAGGTTGGAGTCAATTTTATACCTACGTTTTGGCAACTGAGGCCGGATTGTCAAACGACGAAATGGCGCCGAAATTCAAAAAGCTTTTGAACAAGCTTTACGGAATAGACTCACAGATTTCCATTTTCCTGCAACCAATTGAAGACATTTATCTTACGTCCAGGCTAAGAGAGGAGTTAGGCGAAAATGGATCCGCCCTGCAGCTTAAGTTCTTAACGATCATTGCCTATATCATTTTGATTATGGCATGGATCAACTACGTCAGCATGTTCCTTGCCAGGTCAATGGAGAGGATAAATGAGATATGTGTCAAGAAGGTACTAGGATCAACCCGAACTCACTTGGCAGTTCAGTTTTTTGTGGAATCATTAGTGATAACATGCGCTAGCCTCATCGTTGGCATATTGTTATTGCTTCTTGTGCAACAACCTTTTGAAGGCTGGCTGGGCAGGGAGCTATGGCATGTTTTTAGGCAGGAAAATGAATTTGTTTTCGTCATTTTGTTAACAGTTGTAATTGGCAGTGTTATCGCTGGTCTATATCCGGCCCTTAAAGTAGCTTCTTACAGGCCAGCACAAGTCCTTGGAGCGAAACTCCAGAATCCGGTGGAAAGTATGTTTAAGAGAGGACTGGTCCATTTTCAATTCATCGTGGCCTTTGTGATTGTATCCAGCACGTTAATTATTGACCGGCAAATTGGTTTTATGAAGAACGCTGACCTTGGGATGGAGCTGAGTGGACGAATTGCCATTCGGAGTCCAGGGGATCGAGATTTGGCGTATGTTGCACGGCTGACTTCATATAAGGAGCGGTTGCTCAGGCAACCATTTATACAAAACGTTTCGTTCACGTCTTCCATTCCAGGAAGGACGATAACAACATCGGGTGGAGTGCAGCGCGTTATAGGACCGGAACTGGATGGGAATAATATTTTCTCCATGGAGGTGGATGAAAACTTCTTAGATACTTACCGTATCCGACTGATAGCAGGACGCAACTTTTCGGAGAAGTCCGCCAGTATACCAACCGTTATTTTAAATGAAGCAGCTTTAAACACACTTCGATTTGAGTCGCCTGAAGAAGCTCTCAATCACCGCATCCATTGGCAGAGAAAAGAATATGAAGTGATCGGTGTTTTTGCTAATTACAACCATTTGTTTTTGAAGCAGGCGTTCGAGCCCATTATGCTGAGTTTCAATCCAGCGCCAGCCGGTTTTATAACCTTAAAAGTTAAGGATGGATATCATGAGCAGGCACTTGCTATATCGAAGGTAGAAATGCAGAACCTTTTTCCTTCGAACCCATTTGAATATAACTGGATCGAAACGACGTATGATTATCAGTACAATACTGTCCAGCAATTTGAGACACTGACCCGATACTTTGCCGTACTGGCAATCTTGATTGCATGTTTGGGACTGTTTGCGTTGTCATATTATAGTGTTCAACGAAGGATAAAGGAAATGGCTGTGAGAAAAGTATTTGGAGCAAGTATAGCTGATGTCCTCATACTTCTTTCTAAAAGCTATATCCGAATTGTGTTGGTCAGCGGTTCGATAGGCACATGCCTAACATTTTTTATTATGAAGGAGTGGCTCCAGAATTTTGCATTCGCGATCAGCCTGGGATTCATGGATTTTTTTGTGTCAGTGACGGGCATTACATGTATCGTTCTGATTTCGGTTATCCATAATTGCTTTCGAACTTCATTGGTAAACCCTTCACATATATTGAAACAGTCATGAACCGATTATCGTCACCATTGACTATCGCAACGCTTCTTATTATTCTGTTTACACTTCGCGGTAGCTGCGCTTCTGGTCAAAACGAATTGCGACGCGAAATAAGTCAATTGATAGATTCGGTTAATGCAGAAGTAGGAATAGCCTTTAAACTACTGGAACGCGGCGATACAATGTCATTCAATGGGAGTGGGCGGTTTCCTATGCAAAGTGTTTACAAATTCCACCTGGCACTGGCGGTACTGGATGCAGTCGATAAGGGTAAACTTTCGATTGAGCAGGCAATCTTCATTCATAAGCGTGATTTGATGGGAAACACACACAGCCCGATTGCGGATCAATATCCTGAAGGAAATGTTAGCCTGACAGTTAAGCAACTAATTTTCTACAGTGTCGCGAAGAGCGATAACAATGGATGTGATATTTTATTCCGGTTAGTGGGTGGTCCGTTAGAAGTCCAGCGATACATACGGGAGCTGGGGTTACAGGAAATTGCAATTGCTAATACGGAAAGAGAGATGCATCAAAATCAGGAACTGCAATACAACAACTGGACGACTCCTATTGCGATGGTGCAATTGCTTGAGCTTGCTCATATTGGAAAAATTTTATCGCCATCGAGTACGAAGGTGTTATTGGAGACAATGGAGAACACTACGACTGGAAACAAGAGAATTAAGGGTCTCCTTCCCACAGGAACCTCGGTAGCCCATAAGACCGGAACGGGTGGGCTAAATGAGGAGGGATTTCTTGGTGCGTTAAATGATGTTGGTATAATTAGGCTGACCAATGGACAGCATCTAGCTATTGCGTTATTCATAACAAAAACAAAAGAAAGTGTGCCCAATCTGGAAAACCTAATGGCTATTGTTTCCAAGAAGGTATTTGAACACTATGCGAAATAAAGAGCTGCATGCTGAACACTTGACCCGATCCTTTCGGCATTTGCCCTTGCCGGTCAAAAATGTAGTTCCAGCCATTCCTTAAGCAACTTAGGCCAGGTTTCCGCAGCCTTATTGCCAGCGTTCATGCCGTAGCCGTGACCGCCGCTAGGCAACATATGCAACTCTACATTTGCTTTCGCCTTTTGCAATGCAGAAGCCAGTGCAAACGAACTCTGCGCGGATTTGTCGTCCATGGTTTGAAAAATGAATGTATCAACAGTTTTGGAGGTTGCTACGAGGCCCGGACTAAGCGAATGGATCGGTCCGCCGTCCAGATATGCAGGGTAAATAATGATCATACAATCAGGAGTACCCGACAGCGAATCAGAATGGTCCTGGCCGGGGTAGGGTGGCGGTGACGTTGCCATGCCTGCCCTTGCGACCAGGTTCGCGCCAGCGGAAAATCCCATCGCTCCGATTTTTTTAGGGTCGATTTCATACTGCCTTGACATGGATCTTATTAGCCTCAGCGACCGTTGCAGATCCTGAAGCGCCCCATCTCGTTTGTCAGGCACCCGATAGTGAAGTACAAATACCGTGTAGCCTAACTCAGTCAACCAATTTGCCACGGTATAGCCCTCTTTGTGCACAGCAAGCCTTACATACGCGCCGCCCGGACAAATTATGATGGCCCTGCCATTTTTATTCGAATACTTAGGTGGGAACACGGCGAGAAACGGGTCGGTTACCTCAATGACCCGAATAGTTCCATCTTCCAACGTGGTAGGTACAGGCCCGGATTTGGGCTTTGTTTCGCCAGGTACCGCACGTGGCCAAAGGTAAATGGAATCGGTTTGGGCGTAGATATTCGCCGAAGACAACAAAGTAACCCAGCCTATCAATCGCAGGATATCCAACTAAATAAGTTTATAGTTAAATATAGCCAAAAGATTGAAACTGCGAATTAACCTTGACGCAATCGATGATGTGATAACTCGCGTATAGCCATACGGGTATTGATGTCTTCGGAGCGTTTTTTCCTTGTAGGTGGTGCTGTGATCTCCTATACAAGTGTGGCGAACAGAATGAGGACAACGGTCATCAGCACGAAAAAAATAAGCACTTGGAAGGGAGGAACTGGCTCAGTGTTAGGAATTCCAAAAATAAGCTTGATAAAATTCTTAATAATATTCATTAACGATTATGATTAGACCAACGTGCTTATCATTTATAAGAAAGTAGTGTTTTTTTTGCAGCACAACACTCTTGTGCTACTTCAAAGAATCTTGCGACTAAGCTACATTATTTTCCCAATTTTCAAGTTTAATAACGATTGCAAGACGATAAAATTTTTCAAAAAAACGTATTTCTTTTTTAGATACCGCAAGAAAATTCACTGATTTCCGTGAGTTGAAAAAACTACCCCCTGTTTTCAGGGGTGACTATGATTTAGGTTTTCCGGGATATCGAAATTATGCTTGCTTTCCCTTTGTTGAAACTCTTTGGGGCTCAAACCGAATTCGGCCTTAAAGCACTTGGCAAAATAGGACAGGTTGGAAAAGCCAACCTCATACATGATTTCCGATATATTTCCTTCTTTGTTCTTTAATAACAGTGATGCTTTCTTTATACGATACTTTTTATGACGTCTTTCGCAGAGAAGTGCGTGAGAGATTTTAATTTTCTATACAAGTGCGTGGGACGAAAGATTGACGGACGGATAGGGGACTTAAGAGACAAGAGGAAGCTAATTTTCCGTGGAAGATCTTTGACAAACGAGCCATCTTGGGTGCAACTTGCCCTCGTGACAAAAAACGGGGATGCATACGGGGGGGTGATAAAAGTCGACCCGGAATCGAAAGATTATAGTCTTCCGTTATCTGATTTGCACAATGTCAAGCTTGTCACACTCCCGCGTCCGTATCCTACCTTTCTGCCATATTTTTTTTGAAGGGATCGAAGCTCGAAAGTTCGATATCAACGAAATCGAGTCCTTGCAGATCTCTATCGGACCCGGGATCCCGGAAAGCGAGTTAGGGAACAGCCATACCCTTGCGATTGAAAGTGTACGCCTGGAATAGTGTGGCAGTACTTTCAAAGCGGAGATGTTTCAGACGGCTGAAAAGAGATTCGTATTCACATAGTCATTCCGGAACTTACCTTGTGGATCGTATTCCTCCATTAGATTTTTGAAGTCCTTCAGCTTTACATAGCGAGATTGTAAAATTGCCGGGTCGAGTGTAAATAGTTTCCCCCAATGAGGTCTAACACCAAATGGCGAAAGCAATTCTTCGATCTTCGGGAGTAAACGCATGACGCCATCCGTATTTTGATTCAGTGTGAAGTGTATAGCGACGCTATCCTGATGATAGCAGGTACTCATCCACAGATCATCGGCCGCGATTGTCCGGATTTCGGTGATCATCAGCAACGGTTTGATTTCTTCCTTCAAAGTTTGAACGGCCCTTATAGCTTCGACGGCCCGGTTCCTTGGGATAAAATATTCAGCCTGTAACTCCTCGCCGCTGCTGGGCGTGAAACCCATCTTAAAGTGGGGCAATCGTTCATACCACGGTCCGGTTACACTCATTTGCTCTGTGCAGTTTTCAGCCGATATTTCAATGATGGGATGAACATTCCTGGTGGCCAGCGTTGCCCCATAAAATTCTTTCGGCGTAGTATAAGTTTCATCCGCCTTGATCATACGTTTGACCCAAACCTGATTTATATTTTCTGTCTGCCAATCTGTGAAAAGACTCACGCTGTAGCCCGCCGACATGACCGCATCGAAGTTATTTTCCAGCTGTGCCATGGGTAAACCCAGGTACACCTCCTGTTGCATAGAGAAAGAGGGAACCAGGTCTAAGGTGATCTTTGTGATAACTCCGAGACAGCCTAAGGCCACCACGGCGCCATTAAATTTGTCTCCATCGTTTTCGCGAGATAGGGAGATCACCTCACCATTGGCAGCAACAAACTCTAATGCGGATACGGACTTCGCGAGATTACCGTTAGCAACGCCTGAGCCATGCGTTGCGGTTGCACATGCTCCCGCGACAGAAATGTGGGGGAGAGATGCAAGGTTATGAACAGCAAAACCATTCTTATCCAAATATTCACAGAGTTCGCCATATCGGATCCCCCCGCCAACAGTAATCGTTTTTCGGCTAGCGTCAAGCGACACGATCGAGTTGAGGTTTTTCGTTGAGATCAAATTCTCCTTGGAGTCTGCAATTCTATTGAAGCAGTGCCTTGTTCCCAGCGTTCTGAGGCTGCTGCATTTTTTTACTGCCTCCTGCACCTCTTCAACTGTTCCGGGCTCCAGAATATTTCTAGTGCTATACGTGAGATTTCCTGCCCAGTTTTTCAAATCGGACAACGGTTTTTCCTGCCTGCATGAGGACAAGTTGGCAAAAGCAGCTCCGGTCATAAGGGTAGAAGAAAGTTTGAGAAAAGTACGTTTTTTCATGGCTGGGTTTTGTATACAAAATAGAAAAAGTCTTCGAAGTTGCCTTCTCTGCATTTTTGTCAGTGGCTGAATTTTCTCCTTTGAAGACCAAAAATGACGTTTTCCTTCCCGAATTTAATTTGTCGCAATTGTAGGGTTTCTGACCAATTTTTCCGTAAAAATTGGCATAGAAACAGTCTGGAACTTTCAAACAGAACTTCATTCAATTTCAGTGCAAAAACAAGCTTACAATGGGCCTCTTTTGCCTATGTACTTTTATACCCAAGAAACCCAAGCATTTTGTTCAAAATTGACTCAATTTGATGGTTTGGAAAAGGTTTTTTTGAAGGGAGAAATCCATTTTTTAAGAGTCCCAGATTTCAAGCCTAAATGGCTTTAAGACGACCTCGTTAATGAACAGTTTTACATTCAGTGCAATTAAAAAAAGTATTGTCCTTTTTGGGTTCGTCTTTTTCGTTCAGTTCAGTGCCAACGCGCAAGGTTGTAATTGCCCCCCTCTTAATTCCTGTGGTCCTTGCCAATCGGGCTTTACAAGTTTGACTTTGAGATACAACGGGCTGCTGGGAGTGGCCGTCAGTGCCAATGATGCGAGTGGGCAGATTTTCCTGGATTTGTTGGTGCTCCCGGGTGAGACATTTACTATCAACGGCTCTATGCCCACTGGACAATTCGCTGGAGACCAATTATCCGTGTTTGTAACGGTCTTAAACTTCAGTATTAACACAAATTGCTCAACACCGGTGAGCATTGGTCAAACCCTTGGTAGTTTCACTGTGATAGCAGCGGCAAGTTTTACAGGTGGAGCGCTCTGCTGCGATGCAGGAGATATGGAAACCGTCAATCCCGTAATATCGGGATGCCCTGCCGACATCATGGTTCCTTCTGACGCGTCGGGATGTTCAACTGCCGTTGACTGGATACCCCCCACTGCGGCTGACAATTGCGGGGCTGTTACGCTGAGCAGCACACACGACCCCTTGGATACATTTCTTGTCGGATCAACCGAAGTTATATATACTGCGACTGATGATTACGGAAATACTTCTACATGTTCCTTTGATGTTATTGTCGGTGACGAAACTGATCCTGTCTTCGCGGGCTGCCCAACAGATAAAATCGTTTCCGCGGACGCGCTCTGCGGGGCCAGCGTTAGCTGGACTGAGCCGATTGTGTCGGATAATTGTGGAGTCGTAGCCCCAGTAGGTTCCCACAGTCCGGGAGCGACTTTTCCGCTAGGGACAACTGCCGTTCTATACACAGCTACAGATGCGGCAGGAAATTCATCAACGTGTACCTTCAACGTGATCGTTAACGACGCTACGGACCCGGTTATAACCGGCTGCCCGCTAGCTGATATTGTCGCGGTTGCGGATGGCTCTTGCGAGGCTATCGTCAGTTGGTCACCTCTAAGTGCGACGGATAATTGTGGCCTGGCTACCTTCGTTAGCTCGCATGATTCAGGTGATGCTTTCCCTTTGGGAACAACAACAGTCTTGTACACGGCCACTGATCTCGCCGGCAACGCTTCAACTTGCACATTCGACGTGATAGTAAATGATGAGGCGGATCCTGCTATTACAGGCTGTCCGTCTACCGATATTATTGCAGTCACTAATGCATCCTGCCAGGCCGTTGTATTCTGGACTGACCCGACCGTTGTAGATAATTGCAGTGTGACCTCTTGGGTCAGCAGTCATGATCCTGGCGATACGTTCGACAAGGGTACTACATTAGTCACGTATACGGCAACAGATGCCGCCGGAAATGTTGCGACATGCAGTTTCAAAGTGATCGTAGAGGATAATACGGACCCGGTTTTTACCGGATGTATGGCAAGCGACATCGTAGTGTCTGCTGATGCATCATGCGAGGCAAATGCCACATGGACTGCACCTGTTGCGTCAGATAATTGTAGCATATCAAACGAGACAACAACGCACGTCCCGGGAAGCAATTTCCCCCTTGGAACCACGCAGGTTACCTATACGGCAATAGATGACTCAGGAAACACCGCGACTTGTTCATTTGACGTTGTTGTTGTGGATGACACCAACCCTGTGATAGCGGGTTGTCAGGACGTTAAGGCGACGGCGGGAGAATCGTGCGAAGCCATTGTAAATTGGACAGTTCCAGTGGCTTCTGATTGCAGTACGGTATCAGTTGTATCCTCTCATGATTCAGGAGACGTTTTCCCAATCGGAGTGACTGCCGTTACGTATACCGCTACCGATAGCTATGGCAATACCGCATCGTGTTCATTCAATGTTTTTGTTGAAGACAAGACCGCGCCGTCGATTCAGAATTGTCTTAGCGATATCGTTGCTACCGCGAATGTGGAGTGTGACGCCACGGTTCAGTGGACGCCACCGACGGCCACGGACAATTGTGGCAGTGTAACAATGACCTCCACGCACATGCCGGGTAATGTATTTCCGGTGGGCAATACTGTAATAAAATATACAGCTACGGACGCCGCCGGTAATACTGCTTTTTGTCAATTCAGCATAATCGTCCGGAATGAGACACCTCCTCAACTCACGAATTGTCCAGAGGATATCAGTGTGCTTGGGAATGAGGATGGTGAAGCTGTCGTAGAGTGGAACGCTCCATCAGCTTCTTCGAATTGTGGGTCGGTCACGCTGAGCAGTTCACATAACAGCGCGGACGTCTTTGGAATAGGTGTGACTGAAGTGCAGTACAGAGCTGAGGACGATATCGGGAACAGTTCTTTTTGCCGGTTCAGCGTCGAAGTCGTCAAGCAGGAGATTGAAATTGATATCAGCAAGGTAGTGACCCCGGACGGCAATGGCGTCAACGATGAGTGGATTGTGACGAACATTGAGAAATTCGCCAACAACAAGGTAGTGATAGTGGATCGATGGGGGAGTGTGATCTACACTGCGACGGGTTACGACAATGGGAATGTCGTTTGGCGTGGATTAAACCGTGATGGGGCCGCCGTGCCTACAGGAACATATTTCTATACAATCCTGGTAAGATACGGTGAGGATTCATTTGAAAAGAGCGGCTTTATAGAATTGATTCAATAGCATGAAAAAAAATGGAGTATCATATATTGTTTTTAACAGGTCTATTCTGATAGCACTGGCACTGCTTGCCATTTGTAATTTAAAAACAGTTGCGCAGCAAAAGGTGCAGTTTACACAATACATGTTCAATGGTCTCGTCATTAACCCTGCCTACGCCGGTGCCGAAGAAGCATTAAGTCTAACGTTAATTCAGAGAAAGCAATGGGCCAATATTGAAAGCTCACCATCAACGCAGACCTTGGCAGCGCATACTTTGTTTAAGAAGAAGCATTTTGGGTTGGGTCTGACCATAATCAATGACAGGATCGGAGTTCATCGCAATCTGAGTGCTATGTCTGACTTCGCTTATCACTTAAGGGTTAGTGAAAATTCTTACCTCTCAATGGGGCTGCAGGCTGGAATCAATAATCGAAAATCCAACTATGCATCTTTAGCCGGAAATACAAATGTTGACCCGAAGCTATTTGATGCCGCGGTCTCGTACACAGCATTTGAATTGGGTGCTGGATTTTATTTCAGAAGCCCCAAACTTCACATCGGACTTTCCGCGCCCGAACTGCTGCCGGAAAGTTTTAACATTAACGATACCGCGTCCGTAAGGTTAAACAATATTAATTTCTTCTTATTCTCGAAATACCGAATTGCGGTTAGCGAACGTATAGATGTCGAACCAAGCCTGCTATTTAAATATTTGGCGGGAATCCCTTTGTCGTATGATGTCAATATGAATTTAATCTATCGGAAGGTACTGACCGTTGGTTTGTCGTATAGAAAAAAGGAATCAATTGATTTCATGCTGAAGGGACAGTTTACGCCGCAGCTTCAGTTTGGATATAGCTATGACCACCCTATTGGTGAAGTGTCAAGGGTCAGCAACGGGTCGCATGAACTTATGATAAACTATGTGTTCAGGTATGTTCAATCCAAAGTAGAACCACCAAGATGAGAACAGCGATGAAATTTATCTTTACAATATTGGCTTTTTCAATCTCCGCTTCCGGTCATTGTCAGGAGACTGTATTCGATTTGTTAAAAAGTGACATAAAGCTTGCAGACAATTACTTCAGGAACAAGGATTATCACAGGGCCTTGTTGCTATATCGACACATTGTTAAAAAGAACCCTTCACGAGACGTTGAACTTAAAATTGCACGCTCACACCACTTTCTAAAACAGCACGATAAGGCGGTATCGATTTACGAAAAGCATGCGAGAAACAATAGCCTACCCGTGAACGACTTGTATTATTATGCGGAGGCTCAGTCAGGTACTTCGAATTATACAAAGGCAGTTGAAACGTATCAAAATTATCTTTCACAAGTGCCTGACGACGATCTTATTATGAAGAAGATCTGGCGACTAAACAACCTCCAGTACTTGTACGAGGACTCCATGCACTACTCCGTACGTCCCGTACAATTCAATACTGGCTACGGCGAGCTATGCGCTATACCGTTTCGGAATGGTGTCGTTTTTATGTCAAACAGAAAGGAAGTCCAACCCATCGAGAACCTCGATGCAGTGCTGCATGCCCCATTCTACAAAGTATACTTTTCAAAAACCCACGCTGATTCAACCCGTGAGGGGTTCCTTGGTTTCGAAACGCCCGCCATTTTTAACAGGGAACTTCAATCAAAATTTCACGCTGGCCCGTTTGCGTTCTATGACAATTCCCGGAAAATGGTGTTCGTATCAACAGCAGACAAAACGACTCAGGATGGGGGTCGTGTATTGCAACTCTATTTCGCCGAAAGTACAAGCGATGGTGATTGGAAAATCAAGTATGGATTCCCATTCAACGGTAAAAATTATTCCATCACTGATCCATGGATAAGTGAAAACGGTAAAGTGCTATATTTTTCTTCAGATATGAAAGGAGGATTCGGTGCCAAGGATCTCTATAGGTCGGAACTGGTAAACAATCACTGGACCAAGCCTGTAAACCTTGGCGAGGTCATCAATACGGCGCATGATGAGGTCTCTCCATTTCATCAGAATTACACGCTTTATTTTGCATCTAACGGACATCCTGGCTTAGGAGGACTCGATATTTTCAAGGCTGAAGAAGGAAGTCAGGGTTTCATGGAGCCACAGAATGCCGGATACCCACTCAATACAAGCTATGATGACTTTGGGATGGTATTCGACTCGTTGAGCAACCATGGCTTTTTTTCTTCAAACCGAAGAGAGGGCGGCTACAACGATGATGTGTATGAGTTTGAAATGGATATTCAAACTTATCCGCTGGAATTACGCGGCGTCATGAAATTCAAAGAGCACAGCTTGAGCGATTCAGTGGAATTAAAAATCATGCCCAACGCCAAAATCTACCTTATTGATTATGTAAGGAATCTAACTGTACAGGAGAGGACATGCGACGCCGACGGCAATTTTTCAATTGTCGTACCATACTACAGCAAGTATAAAATAAAAGTCGTCGGCGAAGACAATCATGAAAACATAGTCAGCCTTGATATACCGAAGCATAAGAAAGAGCATAGCGTTCACGACATCGTTGTTGTAAAAGACGCATTCAAATCAAATTAATTCTGAAGGTAAAAATGGAAGAATTCAAATATTTTGAAATGGCTAATGAAATGACGCAGCGTAGATTCGCGCATGCTTTTCAATATTTGTTTGTGATTTCGTGTTTCTGTTGTCATGTTTCCTTTGCTCAAAAACAGCAAAGTGTTCAAGTGAAAACATTTGATCAACAATTGGTGCCCGTTAAGAATATCGAAATATCAATTAACAATAGGGAATACTTTCCCATCGGAAGCAAGGGTGTTACATTTATTGAGTTATTAGAGACGGATTTTCCCTTGAAATCAATCGGTATAAAAGATGAAAAGTTTGAAGCGGCATCGTGGAACTATAGCAAGGGAGTTCTCGAGGTGATCGTCAGGCCGCGGAGCTATAAAATGGTTCATGTCACGTTGCGTGATAAGAACAATATACCTCTGACGAACAAGAAGGTCACCTTTAAAGGCAGAAAGATTAGCACTGTCAGTTCGAATGCTCAAGGTGTCTTTGAGATACCTCTTGCCCTGGACGAAAAGATCCAGTCCCACGAACAATTCGCGATACCGGAATATGTCACCCAAACCTTAAGTGGGTCGGGGGAAACAATCGTTGTTATTGCTGAACTTGCTAAAACTAACATTCCGGCAGAGCAACAGATTGTAAAGGAGGTTCCACGGACCGGCTACTTCAAGGATTTTGACCTCACGAAGCTGGATTCCATTCAATCGTTAACTGCCTTTTACGCCATTTTTAAAAACCTTCCCATTAAGGATCTGAGTGAGACAGCGAAGCGGAGGATCGATGCTAAATTCAACCAGCTGGTAATTCAGCTTCAGGATTCTCTGATGAGAAACGAAGGTACTTTCATGGGTCGAATTTCGGACTCGTCTTTCGTCAACGATGATATTAAGAATCTGTTGGCACAGGCAACGCAGGAGAGTCAAATGTTGGATCTTCAGAGAACCGAGTTTGATGAAAAGATCCAATTCATCGAAAATAAACTTGCCACCGGCATCTCTACGATGGACGAGGGAACTCGCGCGAGCCTTCTGTCGGATCTGACCCGGCTTGAGGCAATTCTCAGAGAGAACGAAAGCCGGTTTTACAAAAATCAGAATGACTATCGTCAAATTATCAATGCACTAAAGGAGAAATATTTCGACATAACAGTCTTGGAGAACCGGCTGTCTGAAAGCGAAAAGCAGCGACTGGCAGAACAACGCGCATTCCGGCAAAAGCTCTTTATCACGTTGGGAATCTTGCTTGTCTTTGCCTTGCTTGTTTTATTATTAATTTACTTTGCCGACAAGCTGAAAAAGCAGAAGAAGGAACTGATACGGGTCAACGACGAAATAAACCGCATTAATGAAAACTTGGAGAGCCTGGTGTCGCAGAGAACAAAATTGCTGGAGGAATCAAACAAGGAACTTGATACGTTTCTATACCGTGCCTCCCATGATTTAAGGTCGCCTGTCTGCTCAATCATTGGCTTGTGTAATATTGCCCTGTCTATGTCGAATGGCGAATCGAAAGAGCTGGTTGAGCGCGTGGTCTTCACAACGTCTACGATGGATCGACTGCTGAAAAAGCTAAGCATTATCAGTGAAATAAATCAGCCCACGAACCTTTCGTCTATCACTTTGCTCGACCTCGTCGAAAATGTAAGAGAGAGCTTTTCAAAGACCATTGACGAAAACAAAATAGAGTTTAAGATCGATTGTCCAGCTGACCTGGTATTTTATTCATACCCGAATCTGATTGAAACAATTCTCTCTAACCTCATAGAAAACGCATGTGTCTACAGTGTAATGAGGAACGCCAACGATGCAAAGGTGGAGTTGAACGCATCGATAAAGGATAATGAGGTCTTAATCTCAGTATATGACAATGGGCTCGGTGTAGACGACTCTATTTCGCACAAACTTTTCGACATGTTCTTTAAGGGCAATGAAAATTCAAAAGGTCATGGGCTGGGTTTATATATCGTACAGAAATCTGTCCAGGCACTTGGAGGTAGAATCGACGTTGAGTCAGTATCGGGTGCCTATGCAAGGTTTGTGGTACGATTGCCAATGAAACCAATTGCATTTGGAAAGGGCGCAGACCGCACCATTGAATTATCTCAGGGATCCAGCGGTAGATGAGTTCCATCCGGGGTAAGAAGATTTTTAGATGATCACAAATGAGCTGTAACAGAATTAGTTTCATGATTAGACCAACCAACAAAGTCTTTTCACGTTTATAGGTTTTTTTCGACATATTTGTGAACCACTTTTTCGAAACGTGAGCAACGATCGCAGTAGTGAAATTAGCCTGGTTATTTTTCCATTCGAGAACCTTACGGAACAGAATGGGATGGAGGTTTTTTGCAAGTCGTTTTATATAGACCTTGTCACCGAACTTTCCCGTTTTCAGCAATTTCGAATTATACTCTATGAATCGTTTCAGGAAGGTTTTTTTTCGGACTACAGCATTAAGGGGTCTTTCCGTTATCAAAACGATCTCCTGAGGATCAATGCGCAGCTGCTGAACAATCATAATAACCATGTAGCGTGGGCCGATCGTTTTGAAGGTGAAAAGGAAGAAATCTTTACCATTCAGGAAGCAATCCTCAAACAAATTGTATCCACCCTCCAATTGCAGCTCAACCACGACCTGCTTGTTCAAAACCGAAGGAATTCTCCCGTGAATCTAAGGGCCTATGAACATTGGCTGTATGGCATGGAGGAATTAAGAAAGGGATCAGTGGAAGCCGACGAAAAGGCGCGTATCCACTTTCAACATGCCATTGAAATTGACCCTGCTTATTCGCTGGCTTACTCCGGTATGTCGTTGACTTATTTCAATGAATGGAGCTGCCAGCTATGGGATCGTTGGGATGTTTGCCAGCGCGGTGCCTTTGAGTGGGCCCAGAAAGCCATGGATCTGAATGACCAAAATTATGTCGCGGCAATGGTATTGGGCAGAATTTACCTATATGAGGCTAAGTACGGAATTGCTGAACATTACTTGCGCCGTGCGCTGGGTCTTAATCCAAACGACACTGATAACTTAATTCAGATTGCGTCATGCTTTGTTTATCTCGGATACCTTGACGACGCCGAGGCTCTATTTGAAAAGGTCTCGCAACAGGATCCCCTCAATGTAAGAAATTACCACCACATAGGCGCTTTGATTGCTTTCGAAAAAGGGCAGTTTGAGAAGTGCGTTAAACTTGGCACAACGGCCAAGTTTTCATGGGTAGACTTTCCGGGCCTGTTGGCCGCGGCTTATTATGAATTAGGCGACTTTGACAATATGCATCTGTGGTGGCAAAATTTCCTCGCAGAGTTTCAGAAAAAGATTCTGAAGAATTCTGAAGCTGACGCTGTCCAGGGCCTTCAATGGATTATCAATGTGAGCCCTTATAAAATCAAGACGAAGCAACTGCGATTTTGGGAATTTATAGGAGGGAAGCAGGTTGCCATCGCAGAACGAAAATTCATCAGGGCTACGACAGAGGATAAGAACTACTTCTTAAAGCAGGACGAGATCTGGCAAATTGCCTATGACGGAAAACTAGTGCTGATGACTGAAGTAAAGGGATTCCATGACCTTGTTACCCTGTTAGGACATCCAGGGCAACAAACGCATTGCACGGCGCTGATGGGAGGAGTGCTGGAGATGGACGGTGAACCCATATTCGACGAAAAAGCTAAGCGGTCATACCAAAAGAAAATCCTCGAATTGCAGGAAGAAATTCGCTGGTCCGAAAACAACAACGACCTACAGCGATCAGTGACGTTACAGGAAGAGTATGAACAGATTGTAGATCACCTGACGGCTTCGCTCGGCCTCAAAGGCAAAGTCAGAAAATCAAGTGACATCCTTGATAAGACCAGGTCGGCAGTTACCTGGCGAATCCGCAACGCAATTCAAAAGATTGAAAAAGTTCACCCCGTTCTCGCAAAGCACTTGTCCATGTCTGTCAAAACAGGAATTTTTTGCAGTTATTCACCAGAGAAACTTGTCAAGTGGATAACTGGGGCAAATCCGGCTTCGTAAGTCACCGCTACTCACATCGTAAGTCCGGAACTTACGCCTAAAGGGCATAACATTAACCATATGCCCACGCCATTAGAAATTCTATTAGACCCGATTTCACTTATTATTCTGTCAATCTACGCCACCCTCATGTTATGGGAAGGAATTTTCCCCGGAAGAAAATTGCCTCACATAAAGTTCTGGAAAGTAAAAGGCATGATAGCGTTCGCAATCTTCTTTTTCCTTTCTTCGTACCTGCCGATGTTCATCAATCCATACTTGGAGCCCTATCGGCTGTTTGACCTTACCGGACTTGGATCATTGTGGGGAGGACTGGTAGCAGTACTTCTTTATGAGTTCGGAGTTTTTGTTTGGCATTATTGCATGCACCGCAGCAATTTTCTCTGGCGAACGTTCCATCAGATGCATCATAGTGCTGAAAGACTGGATACTTATGGTGCCTTTTTCTTTAGTCCACTCGACATGATTGGCTGGACCTTTTTGGGGAGCATCTGTTTTAGCTTGGTAGCGGGACTGACGCCTCAGGCTATAACTATTATGCTACTGGTAACCAACTTCTTCAGCATTTTCCAACACGCAAATATTAAGACCCCACAATGGTTGGGTTATATCGTTCAACGTCCCGAAAGTCATACTTACCATCATGCACAGGGTATCCACAAGTATAATTATTCTGACTTACCCTTGTTTGACATCATATTCGGAACCTTCCGGAATCCACAGGACTTCGAGTATGAAACCGGTTTTTACCAGGGTGCCTCTCAGCGCATATGGGATATGCTGCGTGCCAAGGACATCTCGTCACCAAATTCGAAGTAAGTCTGGGAGCCCTGAAGTCGTCGGCCAGAATTCTTGATCCGGCGACTTACTTTAACAATCAATATTTCTTTTATCAACCAATGAAAACTTTAGTTGCCCTATTTGTCGCGTCACTTGCCAGTATCGTGTCTGTTGCACAGCACAAACTGGAAAACTTTACCAACATGAAAAAATCCGTGGACCTGAGCACGGGTATTTGCATGAGTTATATCGATGCAGGAAGATCAAACGGTATCCCTGTATTGCTGATACATGGTTACACCGACACCAGCAGGTCCTTTCAGCTTCTCATTGAAGATCTCCTGCAAATAGATAACGAAATACGAATCATTGCACCAGATCTTAGGGGACACGGACAGTCAAGTTTGCCCGATTCCTGTGAATGCGAAATGGCTCCGGAAAGGTGTTTCACCCAGGCTCAGTTTTCCGCTGATATTTTGGGTCTACTCGACTTCCTTGGGATTAGTAAGGCCCATATTGTCGGTCACTCTATCGGTAGCACAATAGCACAGACCTTAGCTCTGGAGCATCCGGATCGACTATTCACCATGACGCTCATTGGCACCTGTGTGAACGGCAAGGAATCTGCCACTATTCATGACTTTCTCCTTGGCGACCTGATCGAAAAAGACTGGAAGTGCACGCTTGAGGATGAGCGGCAGATAAGCTGGCCTAACGATGCCTATACCATATTACCCTTGAATATGGGCGAAAGAGTGATGAATTACTTGAGGGAAAACTGGGTTGCGGAAGCCGGCGCAGCAAAAGAATTTCTGGATGCCATATTCCCGGAAACTCTTAGAGTACCTTTAGGAACATGGATCGGTGCTATCAGGTCAATGGGCGAAATCGACAATCGGGAAGCATTGCATAAATTAAAAACGCCCACATTAATCTTATGGGGCGAGCAGGATGTCGTATTCGGGGCTCAAGATCAGGAACAAGTCAGGTCTGCATTTCGAGCTGCGGCAGCTGCAACAGGAACGAAGGTCATCTATAAGACTTACGGCGAATTGCCAGGTGCGGGGCGTGCAGTAGAGCGGGGGCATAACTTTCACTGGGCTGCCCACAAAACGGTAGCTCAAGACATTTACAACTTCATCCACAACGGAGTGGTAACGGGCACCGTGAACGACGACTATGGACACACGTTGCAGAGGAAGTCGGATTATTATGTAGAGCTGAAGTAGATTGGACTGGAGATCTATTCGATGTCAAAGGGCAAATTTTCGGCGGCGGTCTTCTTCACTTCAATTGTTCGGTACAAAAATAAGTTCAAGCTGAAATTTTCCCTGGGTTAGATGAAGATGGTAGCGTTAGGAACAACTTCCCAGGGTTTTGTAGCAGTGTAGATACCAGAACCAATAGCTGACAAATGTGCCTTACGCTATCTGATTTTGTGTTTCTAAGTCAAGTCTTTTATGATAAAAGATATAGGAGAGAACCCCAGGTGCAAAGAATACCAACATAAACAATTGCATAGGATGAAATCCCTCGACCACAATTCCGGAGACGGTCGCTGCGGTTAGATCAAAAAAAAGTCCTGCGTATGACCACTCCCGGACTCTGGGATAACCCGGGATGAGAATCCCGAAAACACCTAAGATCTTAGCGATACCGACGAACATGATAAAGTATTTTGGATATCCAAGCTTGGTATGAATAAGGTCGATCGAATCGGGCGACATCATTACGTTCGGCAACGCGGTGAACAACATGATCAATGCAAACAGTACGGTAAAGACCCAGTAAAAAATGTTTATTTTTTTCATAACGAGGAATGGTTGGTTGTGATGAGGGTTGAAGTTTTGAATTTACTGATTGGAACCACGCGATGCAATATTCGAATGAGTTCCATACAACTTTCGCCTCACAACCATCTTTCTCAGGAGCAACGGGGGCGGTCGACGCTCAGGTGGCATCAAAAAGAACGAACGAGAATGGTGTTCAACCGGCAACCCAATAAAAACGGTCAACGTTAGGCAGCCATGCACACGCGCTACCTACACCCTACACCCTATACCCTATACCCTATACCTTATACCTTATACCTTACACCACACTCCTCCTTACAACGACTTCAGATATTCTACCAGGTCGCCTTTCTCGTTGTCACTTAAATTTAAATTCTTGAAGTTGTTGTAGTGATTCACTACATCTAACAATGTCGGAAATCGCCCGTCGTGGTAAAATCCACGCTTTCGTATCCATAGTCCCTTCAAGCCCTGGGTCACATAGGTTTTATCCGGCGAGCGGTTAGCCTGAAAATCATCGATGCCAATTTCCTCGGGCTTATGAGCATTATACCCCGGTTCGGTAAAAAGGGGAGGTACATGACACGTAGCACATTGTGCTTTCTCATTGAATAGTATTTGTCCACGGCCAGCAGCCTCATCGTTGAATGATCCGTTCGGCGGTTTTGGGGCTGGAATAGCCAATTGATAAAATTGTAATGCGGCAAGTTTATCGGTTATCTTGTCATCGGTGTTCCGTTTATTCCCCAGGCCTGCTTTGGCTGCGAGGGGATATTGTGTTGCGTCCATTAAACGTGGGTCATAAAAATTGCCTTGTCCGGCCATCTCCAGATTAGCAACATAGGCATTCCAATAAGTGACAGGTCCCCAGCCCCCTGTCCATGTATGTTGGCTATGGCCGGCGTGTCCAAAGGCTTCAGGGATCAGGGTCGCTGCCGGCTTTCCATCCGGACGCATGGCCTTTCCGTCCAGGTTGAGTTCGGCGTCAAATTTTCCAGGACCCCAGCTTGCCAGTACCTTTTTGAGTGTTGCCTCGTCAACGTTGAGGCTTTCGGTGAAAACCCTTAGATCTGGAGCCATGGAAATAATGGCGCCGACATTGAGATCCTGGTTGGGCCATCCGTCAAGACGTTTGCCAATACCCGTTTCGCTATCCACGGTTGAATGGCAAACTGCACAGGTCAGACCGATTGATTTCAATTTGTTATCCTCAAAATTCCCGACGACGCCTACCACTGCGCTAAGCTTTATTAACGCCAGCGTTGCGTCCGTATCATCCAGAAGTTTGCCTTCTTTAATTTGTTCCCGCATGAAGTTGGGTAGCACATCCAGGTCCACCTTAAGCCCAGCGTCCAGGGCAGCCTTAGGCGTCAAGCCCTTGCCAATGCCGCCGGCTTTTTCGTCTGCGATCGCCCTGTGAAGCTGCAATTTGTCGGTCCAGAAAGCTTCGTCGTTAAAGGTTTCGAAACGGAAGACAGCTCGTCCCTTTTCCAGCATATCATTGGCGTTTTCAGTGATACTCAGGTTCCACGCATTAGGCGAACCGGATTCATCCTCTTGACTTCTTTTCGCTTTTTTAGGCGATTCACATTGCATGATTACCAGTGAGCCGATCAGGCATGTCAGCCCAACGACCAGAAGAGATACTATTGAAGTTTTCATGTTAAATCAAGTTTTTGACGATTGATCAGATTTCATGGCCACCTCCAACGGTCATATAGTTGGATGCATTTGTGCTGAAAAGGTTACAAAATAAATCAGGCGCTACTGACACTACCGCTTGGTCGGAGGACTTAACCGAATGGGTTCTGAGAGGATTGCACCATGACAGAGATTTTGAAGAATAGATGCAACCTTTGGTTCTCCTTGGGCGTTCTAATACATAAATCACTTATGTATTAATCAATTATGCATTCACCCGAACTGTTAAAAGGCACCCTGCAGACCATAATATTAAAAGTGTTGAAGGATCATGGAAAGATGTATGGATACGAGATAACCCAGCGCGTGAAGGAGTTGTCTTGCGATCGCATATTAGTTACGGAGGGAGCCTTGTATCCTACGCTTCACAAGCTTGAAGCTGAAAAAATACTGAAAACAGAAACCGTAATGATGGGAAGACGGGTAAGGAAATATTATTCGCTAACTCCTGAGGGGAAAAATCTGGCGAAAGCCCGAGTCAGTGAATTTGTTGATTTCATCAAGACTATGTCTAATGTACTACAAGTTCAAATGACCTAAGATGGTAGCACTGACGGGTGACCATATTGACCCTATCGAAAAGAGTGAATGGACCCTCTTGTTGACATCGGATTAAATAAGATTCACATCCCCCGCGAAACGAATAACATGAAATGAAGCTTGGCATTGATCATATCAACTACATTGTCAGGGACCTTTATTATCGGGGTATCGTTATTGACGACCTGCAAGGCGAGCTCGTAGATCACATTGCTACCAGTGTCGAAAAAGAAATGGAGAAGGGCACTAAATTTATTGATGCCTATCACCTGGTTCTGAAATCATTTGGTCAGACAAAGGGCCTCAGAAGTGTACAACAGCGGGCTCTGCAATCACTCAATCAAAAAACATCACTTATGTTAAAAAATTATCTTTCGATTGCCGTTCGAAATCTCAATAAGCACCGTTTTTATACAATCATCAACGTTATAGGTTTGGCTGTTGGGATTGCATCTTGCATCATCATTGTGTTATTTGTGTTCGGTGAACTAAGCTTCGACCGACACCATCAATTCGCCGATCGCATTTATCGAGTGAATACCGAGATAAAATTCGGAGGCAACCATCTGAGGATGGCTAACGCAAATTCGGCATTGTCCGAAATCCTTGCAGACAATTTTCCTGAGATAGAATGTTTTGCTCGCACCAAGAGCTGGGGTCCGCTCTTTGTCAAAAGTGCAAACAGTTCCGAGAACTTCAAGGAGACCCGCGTGAGATGGGCCGACAGCACTTTCTTTAAGATTTTCTCTGTCCCACTTGTTGAAGGGAATGCTGACAAAGCTTTGATGGAACCTAATACCGTCGCAATCAGCCAGACTATCGCAGAGAAATACTTTCCCAACGGCGACGCTATCGGCCAATCCCTCGTTTTTGCTGGTAATTTGAATCATAAAGTTACAGCTATCTATGAGAATATTCCAGCTGCCAGTCACTTTCACTACGACATTCTGGTCGCCATGGCCGGGTTGGATGAAATTAAATCGGTGAGTCTTGTTAGTGGCAGCGACTTTACAACGTATTTGCTATTGAAAGAAGGAGCGGACGCCAAGGCATTGGAAGAAAAATTTCCGGGCATTGTAGAAAAATATGTTGCGCCACAGATTGCCAACGTGGTAGGAGAAGATTTTACGATGGAGAAATGGTACTCAGCAGGTAACAGGTGGGTCTATTCCCTGACACCCCTTACAAAAATACATTTATACTCTGATTTGATGGGCGAGGTTGAGCCAAACGGAGATATCGTGTATGTATACCTTTTCTCCATCATTGCGCTTTTCATTCTTGCTATTGCCTGTATTAACTTTATGAATTTGTCAACAGCCCGCTCGGCCAATCGCGCGAAGGAAGTTGGCGTCAGGAAAGTGATGGGTTCCATGCGATCTCACTTGATCCGGCAATTCCTGATGGAATCCATCATTCTTAGTATTTTTTCGTTCGTCATCGCAATTATTGTAGCGAATTTGGCTCTGCCGCTGTTCAACGACTTTGCGGGTAAAAATCTATCTATTCCGACGGATGACCTTTCATTTTACATAATAGCCACGGCTGTGGCGATCCTTGTCGGAGTAATCGCGGGTCTCTATCCATCATTTTTTCTTTCGGCTTTTAAACCTGTGCAAGTTCTGAAGGGGCAATTTTCACGTGGGATGAAAAGTGGGACAATCAGAAGTATTATGGTGGTGTTTCAATTCGTAGTTTCTATTTTTTTAATTATCGGGACAATCACTGTGAATCGGCAGCTTAAGTTTATACAGGATAAGAAGATTGGTTTTGAAAAAGATCAGGTTATCGTTGTTAAGGATGCTCATCTGCTGGCCAACAACATCCGGTCATTTAAAGAAGAATTGCTTCTCAATAATTTTGTGAAGGGTGGGACAATTTCAGGATACTTTCCTGTCGCCGGTCATTGGAAGGGTGGTGATACCTTCTTCAAGGAAGGTGAAAAGTTCAGTCAACAATCGCTCGACGAAATGGTCAATATGCAAACATGGTTTGTTGATCATGATTATATTAAAACATTGGGTATGAAGATCAAGACAGGCCGGAATTTTTCGCCGGACTTTCCGTCGGATTCCGCGGCCGTCATACTGAATGAAACGGCAGTGAAGCGTTTTGGATTCAGTGATCCAATTGGTGAGGGTGTGACCACTTTTGCGGGGAACCGGGAGGACGGTACACCCGATACAGAATCCCTATTGGCCTGGAAGGTTATTGGTGTAGTCGAGGACTTTCACTTTGAATCCCTGCGACAGAACATTGCTCCATTAGCTTTCTTCCTTAATGAAAACCCGAATGGCAGTGTAGCCTTCAGGTTTGAGTCAGCGAACACACAAGATGTTATCCATGCCGTTGAAGACCAATGGAGAAAACTTGCGCCTGGTCAGCCTTTTCAGTATTCTTTTTTGGACGATGATTTTGAACGGATGTATGCCTCAGAACAGCGTTTGGGTAAAATCTTTGCAATTTTCGCCGGCTTGGCGATCATCATTGCGTGCCTGGGGCTATTTGCGCTCACGGCCTTCACAGCAGAACAACGCACAAAGGAAATTGGTATTCGGAAAGTACTCGGCGCATCCGTTAGCAGTATTGTGGTTTTGCTCTCGAAGGATTTCGGAAAGCTTGTGCTTGTTGCGTTTTTGATTTCTTCGCCGGTGGCATGGTATTCCGCGAATTGGTGGCTAAAAAATTATACCTACAAGGTTGAAGTAGGGGTAGAGATGTATTTATTGGCCGGCGCCTCGTCATTTCTTATTGCGTGGCTGACGATGAGTTATCAATCTATCAAAGCTGCTAGTACCAACCCAGTTACTTCATTAAGAAGTGAGTAGAACTATTTAAGTTCCACCTCAGATTTTTCTGCAAAATTCTGCAATTTGAAGTCGCCCTTTTGGCCAAGTTTGACGGACCGAATGTTGCGTGTTCACTTCGATGGCCACGCAAAAAAGTAAAGCTAGTTAACTTCAACACTCCGAACCTCAACACTTCAACACTTTGACCTCCCACGAAATCATCAACTTGCGTTTGCAGAATCAACAGCTCTCGGGCACGTCATTTGCCAAGCCCGCCGACCTTGTTGCCTGGATGGGTGCTATCCAAGCGCAGGATTACGCCGGCGCTAAATGGGCGTTGGCAAACCGTTTGAAAAAACCTGTCGAATCAGAAATTGATAAGGCGCTAAACGATGGTGAGATTCTGCGAACCCATGTGCTGCGGCCGACATGGCACTTTGTGTCTCCAAAAGATATTCGTTGGATGCTTCAGCTCACCGAGCCAAGGATTAGCGCGTTTTGTGCAAAGCATTTTCGGGATCTTCAACTCGACAATTCAATCCTCAGGCGAAGCAATAATGTGATAGCAAGGGCTTTGGAAGATGGCCGGCATCTTACAAAAAAAGAAATCGGCGATGCGCTCCGACAAGCGCGAATCGAGACGGAAGAATTGAGATTGACATTCATTATCATTCGCGCGGAACTTGATCAGCTTATTTGTAACGGCGCCAGACGAGGCAAGCAATTTACTTATGCGTTACTTGACCAACGTGCGCCAAATTCGAAACGACTGGACAAGGATGAAGCCTTGGCAGAACTTGCCAAACGCTACTTCACAAGTCGAGGCCCAGCCACAGTGCGTGATTTATCGTGGTGGTCTGGCCTGAGTCATGTTGATGCACGAAGGGCTACGGAAAATATCAAATCACAGATGTCACTCGAGGTTGTTAATGAACAGACTTATTTCTTTATGCCGTCGGGTAAGAATCCGGTAAAAGGGTCCCGGGTTCATTTGTTGCCACCATGGGATGAATACACCGTTGCATACAAAGACAGAAGCCTCGTAATAGACCCGGAATTTGAAAAGGAGGCTGGACACGGCATATTTAATTCGAACATCGTGGTCAATGGGTATCTTAAGGGTTCGTGGAGACGCGAATTGAAAGGAAATAGGTTAGTATTTGAATCGAGGTATTTTTCATCCCCGTCAAGAACCCTGCTTCAAAAGGTATCATCAACTGCTAAGCTATACGCAAAATTTCTGGGAAAAGATTTGATTCTCAAGAAACATCCTGAATAATATCGCTGCACGATCCATACCTAGGGTATTGTAATGTTAAGTCTTGTCTGCTTGCGAAAGTCCTTAATTCTGCCTGTATCGTTCATGAATTGCTTCTAACTTTTCTACA
>JAICGJ010000080.1 GCA_025923195.1 Chryseolinea sp. | reverse complement strand
ATTTCTATAAAGAGATTTAAGCTTGTCATCAAAGGAAACCTGTCCCGAAGTTCTCGCAAAAACAAAAACCGTCAGGAGCGCAAATAAGGCAAATTTTTTCTCCATAATTCGTATGCAAAATATCCAAGAACAATCACGTATTCCACTGAAACTATCCATAAGTTTTCCCGAAAACTTTCAGCGGTGTATCCGCTATATGTTAGAAAAATCAAAAAAGACCATACCATGGCAAACCGATAATCTGAAACGACAGATAACGCCAGCAGTGTAGATACATACCACGGATGAACGGTGGTCGTGAAGAACAAGTAAATAAGTACCGAACCCATGATCACATGAATAAAGTTCCATTGTTTTGGAAGAGCCGACACCTTCGCGGTATCGAAGGATGGCGAATTCAGGAAAATTCGAGGAATCCCTTTTAGAGAAATACGCAGAATGATCACACCGGCGATGACGGCCAATACTGTGCCGGCGATGTGTATGATATTGTATCCTACGATTAAATACCCCAAGCTTCTCAAAAGATAGTAGATGGACGCGTTGAATTCGAACCTTGAAAAATAATAACCCAGACTATTTTGAAATCCACTTAGCAATTTCATGTCGAGTAATGGAAGAAACAACAGCACACAAACACCCAACGTGATCAGATAAAATTTTAGTGCCTCTTTTTTGCCAAGAACAGGTAACATCGCTGGAAGAAAAATAATCGGAACCAACTTAACAGCGATAGACAGTGCCAGGAAGACCGCGGCCGGGGCCACTCGTTGTTTTGTCATGAAGTAAATGCTCGCTAACAGGAAAGAGATCATCACAGCTTCAAAGTGAGCGTTGCCTGTAAGCTCTAAAATAATAAGAGGGTTCAGCGCATAAATCAACACATCTTTGGCTGGACGGTTAAAATGCTTCAATATCTTGACAAGCAAAATTATAGAACCAATTTCTGCGAGGAAATTGAAGAATTTCAAAAGCACGACATTCTTGTACACAGAAGAGGAAAGCTCTGCGCACAGCCAAAATAGAAATTGAGCAATGGGAGGATATATAGTGTAATAATCTTTCGAATTAAGATTGGAATAGAGCGATTCGTCTATACCACTAACGGAGATGTTATTCTCAATGTAATAAGTCGGGGGATGCGCAAAGGGATGATACCCAGACGAGAGCAGTCGACCATCCCAGACAAAACGATAAAAGTCATCCGACAGGTTGGGAACAGAAAACAAGATGACAAATCGAAAAATTATTGACACTGCAATCCAGAAGGTGATATATTCTTTTGATGCTCCCAGGATTACCCAGACGTATGAAGCAAAGAGCAGACTGTAAGACATTAAGAGCAGGCCAGTCTCGTGCCGATCGACCCTATATGATATGAAAAAAAAAAGAAGTAGCTGGATAGAGGAAACGAGATATAAGGTTCCCTTTCCCTTAAGCATGGGTCAACGGCTTTACTGAATAATAGAAGACACATCCAAAACCAATTGCCAGCATCACGTGGAATAAAATCAGAATGTTTACTTGTAAATAAAAGCCAATTGCGATTCCCGCAATAAAATATAAGCAGAGTAAACCTTCGAACAATGTGATGGCATTTAGCTTTGGGTGAACATAGATGTTATTCTTCCAGGATTCGCCTTTCCGTGTGATATTGAATTTAGGTGTTCGCACAAAAGGTGTCTTAATACCCAGCAGGCCCTCGATAACAGCTATTCCATTGTGAAGCGACAACCCCATGGAGACAACTAAGAAGCCAGGAAATAGATTGAAGAATGTGCGAGATGCATTTTCATTGAAACGCTTCGTGGCGACCCAGTAAAATATTGTGATCGACATAAAGCCCAGGAGAAAAATATTACCGAGGATAAAAATCCAATTGAGCTCAGGGTGATCCCTCCGAATAAAGAGCATGGGAACGCTGAGAATTGCAGCGAGAAGCAAGCTCAGGAATACAGAACTATTGAACAGATGAAAAAAAGCATGCACTTTATTGATTCCCGCTATGTCTGAGTGCACGACCTTTCCAAAAACTTTTCGAGCTGTTTCAGCTGCGCCCTTATTCCAACGATATTGTTGCGCTTTGATAGCAGGCATTATTACAGGTAGTTCGCCGGGCGTAGAAATTTCCTCAAGGTATATAAACTTCCAATTCTTAAGCTGAGCGCGGTAACTTAGATCTAGGTCTTCTGTTAGCGTGTCACTTGACCAGCCTCCGGCATCTTCAATACATTCCTTTCGCCATATACCGCAGGTTCCATTAAAATTAATAAAGCTGCCCGCGTTATTGCGGGCGCCTTGTTCGACAGAAAAATGTGCATCCAATCCAAATGCTTGCAGCCTTGTTAGTATTGAATAGTCCTTATTGATGTGGTCCCAACGTGTTTGTACTGCGCCGATGGATGGGTCGGAGAATACATGTAAGGTGTTTTTCAGAAAATCAGGGTCTGGAATAAAATCGGCGTCGAAGATGGCGATGAATTCGCCTTTAGCCAGTTTTAATGCGTGATCAAGGGCGCCGGCTTTAAAGCCTGACCTGTTTTCACGATGAATCAGATTAATATCCAGTTTGAGCAACCGCAATGATTCCACTTTCTTAAGGATTATGGCGGTCGTATCGTCAGTAGAATCGTCCAGTATCTGTATCTCCAGACTATCTTTCGGATACTTCAATTTGCTTACGGCTTCGATTAACCGTTCAACTACATATCGTTCATTAAAAACAGGTAGTTGTATCGTTACTTTGGGGCTAAATACCTGGGCTGATCCTGATAAGTCGCTTTTATCGTTCTTTCGTCTCACATACAGCCATGTTAGGTGCA
The DNA here is from genome assembly GCA_025923195.1 of Chryseolinea sp. Taxonomy (GTDB): domain Bacteria; phylum Bacteroidota; class Bacteroidia; order Cytophagales; family Cyclobacteriaceae; genus Chryseolinea. The sequence goes on along the minus strand of JAICGJ010000080.1, from coordinate 22,528 downwards.
ACTGCCCTAGACTGAAGAGGAAAATGTAGAGCAGTGAGATACTGTATAGTATGGTGATGAGGATGGCCATGAATAGTGCTATGAAACGAAATTATCCTTTATTCTCGAGAACCAGATCGCATCCGATCGCAGGCGGTGATCATACGTTCTTTAATATTGTTATAATTATTTTATATCCAGCCATTATGGTTCCTTTTACCGTTCCGGATATTTTAGAGAACCCTATCCTCCTGCGATAACGAACCGGCACTTCCGCAAATTTCATTTTTTTCTTTGCGGCCTTGATCTGCATCTCCACGGTCCAGCCGTAGGTCTTGTCCTGCATATCAAGGTCGACAAGGGATAAAAAACGTACAGCGCGAAAAGGGCCGAGGTCTGTAAATTTTACATTATAAAATAACTTTAATAGTCGCGTAGCTAGCCAATTGCCAAAAATTTGTTGCAAAGTCATTGCACCACTTTCCTTTTTGCCTAATGCGCGCGACCCTATCACCAGATCAACACCGTTTGTTAAAATAGGGTTTATTAATTTCTCCATTTCTTCGGGATAGTCGGAATGGTCGGCATCCAGGAAAACTACGACATCAGGCGGTGTTTCGGATTTTTTTAGATAGTCGATCGCCTTCAGGCAAGCGCGGCCGTATCCAGCAATTGGTTCGCGTAGCACTGTAGCGCCGGCAGCCTTAGCAATTCGCTCCGTGTTGTCGGTTGACGCATTGTTCACTACAATAATTTCAGAGACTAGCTTCTTGGGTATCTCTGCGATGACCTGGCCCACTCCGTTTTCTTCGTTGAACGCGGGAATGATAACACTTACGATAGGGCCTGATTTCACGAATAAATTTCAGATTGCAACATCACTATTGCTTTGGTACGATATTCCCCGTATTCGTCAAGCATCTGGTTTGATATTATCATTACCGATAAGAATAGGCTTGCCAAATCTTCCTTTCTCGTCCTTCAGTTCAAGATTTAGAACACCTCTTGGACAAACGGATGAACAGATACCACATCCTACACACGAGGATCTAATAATGTTCTGACCGCGCTGGGCGTACCATCTGACGTCAATACCCATCTCGCAATATGTCGAACAGTTTCCGCACGAAATACACTGGCCTCCATTTGTCGTAATTCTGAACCTGGATTTGAATCGTTGAACCAGGCCTAAATACGCAGCTAAAGGGCAGCCGAACCGACACCAGACTCTGTTGCCCATAAAGGGATAGAAACCGGTTCCGACCACGCCAGCAAAGCCGGCACCGATTAACAAACCATATACCTCCCGCAAAGTATAAGTGTCAACCACAAGAAACCAGGAAGAGCCCGTCCAATATGTGTATAATACAGCAACAGTCATAAAAATTGCGAACGCCAGTACACCGTGCACCATCCATCTTTCAATTTTCCACGCTTTTAGCTTTTTACTAGATAGCTGGCGGTATGGGTCACCTAACGTTTCGGCTAAGCCTCCGCACCCGCACACCCAGGAGCAATACCATCTTTTGCCAAAAAAATACACTAAAACGGGAACGGCGATAACGATAAGTGCAATCCCCCAGCCAAGCATAAAAATTCCTATCGTACCATTTTCGATGAATTGATTTATCCGGTAATCAAAGAAGAAGCTGTAATCAAGTGGCCAGATGTTCTTAAAGTCGAAATAAGGTTTGTTAAGTCTGATCAGAAATTCGGGAATCAGAAATGCGAAAGCAGTCTGAAAAAACATCACAGAGAGCGTACGAAAAATCTGGTATCTGCTGTGGCGATAATGAATAATCATTCGAACGCCCATAACCAGAATACAAAGCGTGTATATGAAGCCGTACAGGAAGAATCTCCCGGCTTCATGACCGTTTAATAACGTGCTGACTGGATCAACCATGATGATCCAGTTGGTCATGTATTCAGGATAGAAATAGAGTACAATGTAGAATGCGATTAGCCAGGTACCCGTGAGTACCCCAAGCCAGCCGACATTTTTCATAGGATTAAAAAAAATATTGTTATTTTTTATTCCTTCTGACTGGGCGGCCTTTGGTAGGATGTAAAGCAATGCTCCAAGAATGCATAAGCCAAAGGTTAAAAAAATGTATAGCAACGGATTGCGTTTTACGGGACTGTCAGCGGCAGCTTTTGTTACGCCGTATTTAAGGTCCTTTTGCGCGTAACGGTCGAACCCAAGCTTGTTCGTGATTCCATACGCAGCAATTTTTTCTGAGACATTCCTGAGTTCCTTGGCGAGATCTTCCTTCGAATCAAAGGTTCTGCCTTCTAGTTGATTTCCAAACTCTTTAAATGATTTGTTCTTAAACGCAGCTGTTTCGTTGGAAGTCCTGAACACCGAGTCCACTTCAATCAAAGAAAATGTTGTACCGCTCCTTTCGACTAAGGTACGCAGCTCTGCATCAGAGATCTTAAAATCTTCTACCAGTTTATCATTGATGTTTTTGAATATGAGGGAAAGCTGCCTTACAAATTCAAAATTCGATTTAACCTCGCGGTCAAAAAGGGAAGAGGCTTCGGAGAGAAATACTTTTCTTTTTGTGCTATCTGCAATTTTTTCTTCTACAATGTTCCTGGTAAGCGTGTAGTCAGCCCAAAAAAATGACGCATTAAAAATGAAAAAACCCGTTAGAAAAATGATGAGACCAAATAACTTGAGAAATTTCATATGCCTTGATCAGTAAAAGTTAAGCCGCCTTTATCGACGGGTGTTGGGTATAAAAAGCATTGACAATTTCCATCTCATGCCGATGGTAAAATTCAGGGTCAAAGTTTGTCTTCGATAAATTTTCCATTACGAACTGGATGTCTTTTTGGCCTCGAAGCCACCGGTCAAAGAATTCGTGACGCAGACGGATTCCAAACGTATTAATGCCCAGAAACGTTTTCGACCGCCTGTTCCATACAAAGTGCATTGCTTTCTTACCTGAAGCATGTTCCCAATAGAAATTCGCCTCGTCAGTTGTCGGAACATTTGGAACGTTGCCGTATGTCTGATACTCAATGTCAAAGAACTTTGCTGAATTAAACCAAGGACCGGGTTCATATTTTGTCGGATTTCCGCAAATCGTTTGTGCAAGAACTTCCCCCATCATCCTACCTGTGTACCAAACCTGCTCGATAGATTTTCTGCCTGGCAACTCATAAGATCGTTCCACACAATCTCCAATAGCGTAAACGTCCGGAAGATTGGTTTGTAAATAGGGATCAACCAAAATTCCTTTTGCAGTTTCTATTCCGGAATTCTTCAGAAATTCGATGTTTGGTGAAACACCGACAGCAAGTCCGACAAACTGGCATTCTACCAGATCATTCTTATTTGTCAGAATAGCCTTAACCTTCCCCGCTCCAGTTCCCTTGATTTCTTTCAGCTCTGTATTCAGCTTCAGGTCAATTCCGTGCGATCGAATGTGCCGGCTGATAAAGTTGGCATCCTGCAACGGTAAGACTACACTCCAGAACTCAGGTTCGCGCACCAGGAAAGTCACAGGTATATTGCGCGACTGTAACATTTCAGCCATCTCAATTCCTATCAATCCACCCCCCACGATTACCGCCCGGCTTATTCCTTTTGAATTTTTTTCCATCATCTCAAGGTCTGGGTAACTGTAAAGGCCCTGAACACCCTCGAGATCCTGTCCAGCCCACCCAAACTTGTTCGATTTGGATCCTGAAGCTATTACCAATACATCATATTGAACAGATGGACCATTGGCTAGCTGAACACTTCTAGAACCTGGATTGATTTTGGTTACATGGTCAAAGACCAAGTCGATCCTGTTTTTCTTCCAGAAAAAATCTTCATAGGGCTTCGTGTGTTCATATTTGAGATGCCCCATGTAAATGTACATCAAAGCGGTTCGCGAAAAGAAATGCTTCGTCTCCGAGGAAATGATCGTAATTTTATGATTGCTCAACTTGCGAATATGTCGCGCCGCAGTAATCCCTGAGATTCCATTTCCAACGATGACGATGTGTTTCATGGCTAAATTTTGAAACGATTTCTTTAGCAGGTTGTCGTTTAATTGACAGACCAAGATACCAAGAAGATTTTGTTTTGTATGAACTTCCTAAAAGTGTAACACCTGACATTAATTATTTCGATCATGAGGGCAACAATAATTTTGTCTTTCGTCCTGGCGCAACTCAAGGCTTATTCAACCGACATTGAGGGTTTCACGACAAAGGCGAACGCATTCTTAGTGAAATATGTCAACAACGGGCTGGTTGACTATGGTGCAATAAAAAAGGATCCGTCGGATGCGGATTATCTTTATCAACAGATTGGAAAAATGAACGTAGATAAAGCAGAGTCTACCACCAGGAAGGCATTCTATATCAACGCCTATAACATCGTGGTCATTTATGCTGTTGTAAAAGCCATGCCAATACGCTCGCCCATGGACGTCCCTGGTTTTTTTGACGGCTTGAAACATCGCATTGCAGGCGAAGACCTCACGTTAAATGACCTGGAGAATATAAAGTTGCGGCAGGCATACAAAGATGGGAGGATACATTTCGCATTGGCGTGCGCAGCGCAAAGCTGTCCACCTCTAGCAAGTTTTGCCTATACAGGAGAACGGATCGAAGATCAGCTAAAGGAGAGAACGGTACTGACCTTGAATATGAAGGAATGGATAAAATTGCACCCTGCACAAAAGAAAGTGGAAGTCTCAAAAATTTTTGAGTGGTATAAGGACGACTTCATCAGTGCGGGTAACTCGCCTCTGGAGTGGATTAATCAATTCAGAAAGGAAAAAATCCCGTTGTCATTTGCAGTGGGTTACTACGAATATAATTGGACGCTAAATAAAAAATGATTTGAGGAGGCAGCGAGGTTTAGCTGTGGTAAAGCTTCTCATAATACTCGTCCGCCATTCTCCCTGAATCAAAATACGGAAGAACATCTTTTATGCTCGACATCAGGATCTTCTGCCATTTGTCGGGGTGGTCGTAGTAAAGCGGTATGATCTCCTTTTCCAGTATGTCCAACAGTTTTTGTGCTTCGATCTTATCCTTTGACTCTGGGGTCAATCCATCATCTGCTGGATCGATGATGAACGAATTTTTGCCATGCTTGGCGAATTCAGGGACCCAGCCATCGGGAATAGAAAGATTGACAGAGCCGTTCATGGCGGCGGTCATCCCCGAAGTGCCCGATGCCTCATGATAGAGTCGGGGATTATTCAACCAAATGTCCGAGCCTTTCTTCAAGTGATCGGATAACCATAACTCATAGCCCGTTACAACGGTACAGTTAGGCAAATCTTTTGTCTTCCAATAGATTTCATTGAAGATATTTATCGCACCGTAGTCCTCCGGATATGGTTTACCGCCCCATATTATTTGAACTGGATAATTTTTGTTCTGGACTAATTTCAAGAAGCGGTCAAAGTTTGTCAATAGAAGGTTGGCGCGCTTATAAGCCGCAAAACGTCTTGCCCAGACAATCGTAAGGATTTCCTCATCGAAAAGTTTGCCTGTCTGATTGGCAACAACCCGGAAAAGCTTGCGCTTCATTTCTTTTTTCCGCTTGATCATTCCGTTCTCGTCGCCGGCCTTCAGATGTTTTTCAAGTTCCGGATCCTGCCAGTAGGTTTTATTCTGAGCATTGGTGATCGCAATGATCTCACAAATATTTTTGAAACTGCCCCACATCTTATTGGCAACTTCACCGTGAAGCTGCGAAACGCCATTGGACCGCTTTGCCAGTCGCAATGCCGTAAGCGTGTAATTTAAAACCCCGCTTTCCGGTCTTACATATTCGTTCACCTGCTGAAGTGTAAGGCCGTTAAAAAAGCTCATACTGTTCAGCAGGGGTATACTGTGTTCTTCGTTTCCTGCCTTCTCTGGAGTGTGGGTAGTAAACACAACGCGTTTTTTGACCTCTTCGATATTTTTGTATTTGTCAAGCAAGTAAAAACACATAGGCAATGCGTGGCCTTCATTCATATGATAGATTTCAGTATCACGCTTAAGAACATCCAGCAATTTTGCCCCACCAATTCCGAGAAGTATGGATTGTGCAATTCTTGTTGTTTCGTTCGGATCGTATAATCGATGAGAGATAGTTTGTGCGAGGTAATCGTTCTCGGGAATATCTGTGCTAAGCAGGAACAATGGGGCGGCATTAAATACAGCTGGCTTCAGCAGATAAGCTTTTACAAATACCTTTGCACCATGTATTGTTATGGGAAATACAATATGTGTGTCTGTTAGAAAGGAGTAATCTTTATCCCGGAAGCTGACCCGCAGTGTCTGGTCCTGGTTTCGCTCCTGATCGTAATACCCTTTCTTCCAGAGAATGCCTATGCCAATAAGATTTTGTTTGAGTTCGTAAGCGCTGCGCAAATGGGATCCAGCGAGAAAACCTAAGCCGCCGCTGTAAATCTTTAACGGTTGATCGACAGCGAATTCCATCGAGAAGTAAGCTACCGGTTTTGAATACTTTTTGTTGAATTTATAAGGAAAAAGTTCGTTCAGGTTAATCATAGAGTTCCGTAAGTCCGGCTCAAACGTAATAAAAGCCTCTGAATTGTATTACTTCAAATTGCATTTGAATCTTACAAGAGGCTCTGCAAACGATTGAACTATAGGTCAGACGTTATAACTTTGTCACTAGACAAAATGATTCAGCAACGCCTCAAGAGATGTAAAATGAATTTTATCATTAACCACCCAGAGCGTACCTTGTCCCTGAGACACCCGAACTTTGACCTCAGCATTATCAACAATGATAAATCCGTTTCGCTCAAAGACATTCCTGGTCCAGAGGTATTCATGACCGACGCCTACGATTTGAATTTCCAGCCCACGGTATGGTTCATGCTGGAGCTTTCCCGTTTTCAAATCAAACCCTTTGAATTGAAAAATTGAGTCGAAAGAACCATTGAGGACAAGATCTTCAGGGATCCCTGCAATGATTTTTTTACTTTGACCCGCAAGCCAGATAATGTCTGCCGTTTGAAGAGCAAGATCAAGTTCATGCGTTGAGACCAGAATTGCCTTCTCTGACTCATGGGCAAGCTTTTGCAGCAGTTTCATGATTTCGAGGCGGTTGTTTAAATCCAGGTGTGCCGTAGGCTCGTCCAGCAGAATTATAGGTGTATCCTGTACAACGGCTCTTGCGATCATTGCCATTTGTAATTGCCCATCGCTTAATTCATGAATTTTTTTGTTTGCTAACCCATCAATATGAAACTGAGAAAGCGTCGTGCTGACTATAGCATTATCATGGGGCCCAAATTTTAAGTCCCAGCTGAGATACGGGTACCGACCATAAGAAACAAGATCAAGAACTGTCATATTAACGGCAGTAACCCTATCAGTCAGAACGACTGAAAGATGGCGTGGCAGCTGAAACGGAGCTACTGAGGAGTGGCTTCCGTATTTTATATCGCCTGCCAGCGGCCGCTGTAAGCCTGAAAGTGTGCGGATAAGCGTGGATTTTCCGATGCCGTTTGGTCCCATGAAACAAACCAGTTGGCCAGGCCGTAGCGAGAGGTTGAGATTTTCTAGCAAGACTGTGGAAATGTTGCCGTGTCTGTAACCGACCGACAAAGCATTTGTCTTAATGCCATTTATGGAATCTGCCTCCATAATTATATAGCGATTCGTTTTGCTCTCAGAACGATCCAGATAACCACGGGTGCACCAATGAGCGCAGTAATTGCATTTATTGGCAGCACATAACTACTTCCAGGGACCTGGGCCAGCAGGTCGCATGCGAGCATGAGAATTGCGCCGGTTATGATGACGGCGGGGAGTAAAACTTTATGGTTGTGAGTCTTAATGACCAGTTTGGCCAAGTGGGGAACAGCCAAACCGACAAAAGCAATCGGGCCACAAAAGGCGGTAACTCCGCCTGTCAGAATAGAAGCAGACAGTATAATAAAGAATCGGGACCGAGGGATGCTGATGCCGAGACTCTTAGCATAATTGTCTCCCAGGAGCCAAGCATTCAGAGACTTTACGGAAAACATTCCAATCAAAATACCACATAATAGGATGATGGAGAGTATTTGGATCTCTGTCCAATTCAGGGTGCCAAGACTGCCAAAGGTCCATAACAGGTAGGCCTGCTGATCTTCAGCCTTGCTAAGGAATTGCAGGACGCTGACCAAAGATGCTGAGGCTGCACCAATCATCAATCCGATTATAAGCAGAGATGTATTGTCCCTCAACCTCTGCGCGACAAGCAGTACAATTGCAAAAACACCCCCGGCTCCCAAGCTGGACGCGAGGACCATCGACCAAGGACCGGTGTTGCTAAAAAGCTGAAAGCCGGCTGCTTGACTCATGAGTAATAACGATACTGCGAGACTGGCCCCCGCGCTTAACCCTAGTACGTCGGGACCTGCCAGTGCATTTCGAAACAGCGTTTGCATCAATAAACCGCCGATAGACAGCGCGCTTCCGGCCAGTATGCAAGTCAGCGCTTTCGTAACGCGAAAGTCCCAGATAATGTCTGCGTGCACAGGGTTTGTGCTTTCCTGACCTGAGAGTATTTTAAGAATTTCGCCCACAGGAATTTCGACGCTTCCCAGCGAAAGATTTAGCATGAATATTATTAGCAATAAGACGGCAAGTGAACCCCAGCGTATGTGATAAGGTAATTGCATATCAGCGTGGCTTCGCGCGCAATGATACGCGATTTTGCAACGAATCCATTGCCAGATGGCCCGATGCGGCCTTGAATCCCAAAAATTTTGAAATCGGGACTTGGTAACTATGCTTTAGTTCCTATCTTTGCAGTCCTTTTTGCGGGATGCCCTGTGAAAAGTCCTGAAAAACAGCATAAAAAGGTTTTGCCATGCCTGGAATTATAGGAAAGAAAATAGGAATGACGAGCGTATTCAGCCCGGAGGGGGAGAGTATCGCATGTACAATAATTGAAGCAGGTCCTTGCATTGTTACGCAAGTGAAAAATGACGAAACAGACGGTTATCGTGCCGTTCAACTTTCTTTTGGAGAGAAGAAAGAAAAGAATACGACCAAGGCTGCTCTTGGTCATTTCAAGAAGGCGAATACAACACCTAAACGAGACACTGTTGAGTTTCGCGACTTCAGCGCAGAATTTGATGGAATCGTGGAGCTTGGAAAGGAGATCCGTGTACAGGATGTCTTTGCTGAAGGAGATTATGTTGACGCTGTCGGTATTTCCAAAGGTAAAGGTTTTCAAGGAGTAGTGAAGCGTCACAACTTCGCTGGCGTTGGTGGCCAAACACACGGTCAGCACAATAGACTCCGCGCCCCTGGTTCCATGGGTAATGCATCTTTTGCATCCCGTGTGCCAAAAGGTAAAAGGCTAGCTGGCCGGATGGGCACTGACCGCGTAAAGCTTGCCAACCTCACAGTTGTCAAGATCATGCCCGACCAAAATGTAATTATTGTTAGCGGCTCTGTTCCGGGTGCCAAAAACTCAACTGTAATTCTTCAGAAATAATGGAAGTAGCAGTCTTAAAATCAACTGGTGAAACGACCTCGAAGAAGGTGAATCTATCCGATAGCATCTTTGCTATCGAGCCCAATGATCATGCGATTTATCTCGATGTTAAGAGTTATCTAGCCAATCAGCGTCAGGGCACACACAAATCCAAACAGCGCAACGAAATTTCCGGGTCCAGCAAAAAGTTAAAGAAACAAAAAGGTACCGGTGGTGCACGCGCGGGTAATATTAAGAATCCGCAGTTCAAAGGAGGTGGCCGCGTTTTCGGTCCTCAACCCCGTGACTATTCTTTCAAGCTGAACAAGAAAGTTAAGGACCTTGCCAGGAAGTCGGCCCTTACCTACAAAGCCAAAGACAATTCAATAGCCGTATTGGAAGATTTTAGTTTTGATGCTCCGAAGACCAAACAATTTGTAAGCCTGCTGAAGGCCCTTTCTCTAGGCGATAAGAAGACGCTCTTTGTGCTTTCAGAAGGCAGCAAGAATGTGGTTTTATCGGGTAGAAATATTCAAAATTCAAAAATTACGACGGCAGAACAAATCAATACATATGATTTGATGAATGCTGACAACATCGTTTTTGTGGAAAGCTCAATAAGCAAGGTTGAAAACTTATTAAATAAAGAGTAATGGGTATTCTGAAAAAGCCACTTGTAACGGAAAAAGTTTCTGCCTTAAATGAAAAGGGCAAGTATGGTTTCATTGTTGATACCGATGCTAATAAAGTTGAAATCAAGAAGGCCGTGGAGAAACAGTATGGTGTCAACGTAGAGCATGTTAACACAATGGTCGTGATGGGGAAAAAGAAAACCCGATATACTAAGGCTGGCGTTCTGGCTGGCAGAAAGCCGAGTTACAAAAAGGCCATTGTTACTCTCGCTGAAGGTGAAGTAATCGATTTTTATAGCAACGTATAATTTTGAGCCATGGGGTTGAAAAAATTAAAACCGGTAACAGCAGGATCGCGACATAGACTGGCGCCCTCGTTTGATGATATTACCTCATCAACGCCTGAAAAGTCGCTGTTGACTACGCTGAAGAAATCCGGCGGAAGAAATAGTAGCGGCCGTATGACGATGCGTTATATAGGTGGTGGTCACAAACAGAAGATCAGAGCCATCGACTTCAAGCGCGACAAAGCTGGTGTCCCAGCCACTGTACGGTCGATTGAATACGATCCAACCCGCTCGGCCCGCGTTGCACTTTTATTTTATGCTGATGGAGCCAAGACATATATCATTGCGCCCGAAGGGCTGAAAGTAAACCAGGAGGTTATCTCCGGTCCCGACGTTGCCCCGGAAGTAGGTAATGCACTTCCTCTGTCTAAGATACCTTTGGGTACTATTGTTCATAATGTTGAAATGAAACCTGGAAAGGGTGGCGCCATCGCAAGAAGTGCCGGAACATTTGTCCAGCTGTTAGCGCGTGAAAATGGTATGGCAACATTGAAGATGCCTTCTGGCGAAATGCGCAACGTATTGGATGTATGTATGGCAACCGTTGGTACGACATCAAATGCGGATCATATGAACGAGAGCGTTGGCAAAGCGGGTCGCAAGCGCTGGAGAGGTGTGAGGCCGCGTACCCGTGCCGTTGCAATGAACCCTGTGGATCACCCTGTGGGTGGTGGCGAAGGACGTGCTTCCGGAGGTCACCCCAGATCGCGGAAGGGGCTTTACTCAAAGGGTAAAAAGACCCGTCACCCGAAGAAATATTCAGATCGCCTAATCATAGCTAAGAGGAAAAAATAATGGGACGCTCGATAAAGAAAGGACCGTATTGTGACTTCAGAGTCTTAAAGAAAGTAGAAGCCACAGAAAAGTCAGGTAAGAAATCTGTCATTAAGACATGGTCGAGGAGATCAACAGTCGTTCCGGAAATGATCGGTCATACATTCGCTGTGCATAATGGTAATAAATTCATACCGGTTTATGTGACAGAAAATATGGTGGGCCACAAGCTAGGAGAATTCGCGCCTACCCGTACGTTCCGTGGACATTCAGGTACGAAGAAAGATAACGCTAAGTAACAATGGAAGCTGAAGCGAAAAAGAAGAAAAGATCGGTGCTTAAGCGCGAAAAGCGCGATGCCAGAAAGGAAGCGGCTAAAGTAGGTCCTTCTGTTGCCAAACTTAAAAATGTGCCGACGTCTCCCCGAAAGATGAGGCTTGTAGCCGATTTGATTAGAGGTGAACGTGTTAATAAAGCGCTTAACATACTTAAATACGAACCCAAGGTTGGAGCACTAAAGCTGGAAAAGCTATTGCTGTCGGCCATTTCAAGCTGGGAAGCAAAAAATCAGGATGTAAAACTTGAAGAGGCCGACCTCTATGTAAAAGAAATTTGGGTTGACGGCGGCCGGATTTTGAAAAGACTGAGACCCGCGCCCCAGGGAAGAGCTCACAGAATCAGAAAACGCTCCAATCATGTAACCCTGGTGGTTGCAAGTTTGAAGGATGGTTCAGATTCAAAAATTACAACTGAAGAAAAAGAAACGAAGGAATAAATGGGACAAAAAATTAATCCGGTAGGTTTAAGATTAGGCATCGTACGAGGATGGGACTCTAACTGGTACGGCGGAAAGACCTTTTCTGATAAATTGGTTGAAGACCAGAAGATCAGAAAATACGTAGAGGCCCGTATTCCTAAGGGAGGTATTGCCAAAGTCGTTATTGAAAGAACATTAAAACGCATTACGCTCACGATACATACAGCCCGTCCCGGTGTAGTTATCGGCAAAGGCGGAAATGAAGTAGATAAGATCAAAGAGGAGCTGAAGCAACTCACGAATAAGGACGTTCAGATCAACATTTTTGAGATCAAGCGCCCTGAGCTCGACTCCAAACTTGTGGGTGAATCCATAGCGCAGCAAATCGAGGCACGTATATCTTATAAGCGTGCGATGAAGCAGGCGATTGCATCGGCAATGCGCGTAGGTGCCGAAGGAATAAAAATCAAAGTTTCGGGCCGGTTGGCAGGTGCGGATATGGCGAGGGCGGAACAATACAAAGAAGGCCGGATTCCGCTTCACACACTTAGGGCTGACATTGATTACGCCATTTCGGAGTCCCAGACCGTATATGGTAAGATTGGAATCAAGGTTTGGATTTTTAAAGGCGAAATCTATGGGAAACGAGATTTGTCTCCTAACGTGGGTATTGTAAGTAATGCCCAGCCAGGTGCAGGTCAGCACAAAGGCGGTGGAGGTGATCGCGGTGGAGACAGAGGCCGTAGAAGAGGTGGTGACGGTGGAAGAGGTGGCGATCGTCGAGGTGGTGGTGAAAGGCGTGGAGGCGATAATCGCGGTCAAAGAAGATAATTTTTCGAAGCAAAAAAAAGATAGGTACCCATGTTACAGCCTAAACGAACGAAATTTAGAAAGATGCAAAAAGGCCGGGTAAAAGGGATGGCAACAAGAGGCCACTCCATTGCATTCGGTTCATTTGGATTGAAGGCTTTGGAAGGCGGATGGATCACAGCGCGACAGCTAGAGGCGGCTCGTATCGCTGTAACCCGTGCGATGAAGCGAGAGGGTCAGGTTTGGATCCGGATCTTCCCCGACAAACCCATTACCAGGAAGCCAGCCGAAGTCCGGATGGGTAAAGGAAAGGGTGCGCCTGAGTACTGGGTGGCAGTAATTAAACCGGGTACTATACTTTTTGAGGCTGGCGGTGTAAACATTGCGACAGCTAAAGAAGCCCTAAGACTGGCAGAAGGTAAATTACCGATGAAAACGAAGTTTACGATCAGACGCGACTACGTAGAAACAACAGTGAAGCCATGAAGAATTCAGAGATAAGAGCATTGAATACGAACGAGCTTACAGAAAAAATTGATAGCGAAAAGGAAGCATTGCGCAAGTTGCGATTTGCCCATCAGGTTTCTGCTATTGAGAACCCGATGAAATTGCGTCAGGCGCGCAAACTTGTGGCTAGACTGAAGACCGAATTAAGAGCAAAGAGTATCAAAAAATAATTCCTCATGGAAAGGAACGACAGAAAAGAAAGGATCGGCAAAGTCATCAGCAATAAGATGCAAAAGACCATTACCGTTGCCGTTGACCGGAAGGTGAAACACCCGATCTATGGTAAATTTGTTAACAAAACCACGGCATTCAAAGCGCATGATGAGACCAACGCTGCAGGTATCGGCGATACGGTGCGGATTATGGAAACTCGTCCACTGAGTAAAGATAAACGTTGGAGATTAGTTGAAATAGTTGAAAAAGCTAAGTAATCATGATACGCACCGAATCCAGACTTGTAGTTGCCGATAACAGTGGAGCAAAAGAAGTTCTTTGTATGCACGTCCTAGGTGGAACCCACAGACGCTACGCTTCCGTTGGTGATAAGATCGTTGTAACGGTAAAATCGGCCATGCCGACGAGCCAGGTTAAGAAAGGAACTGTTTCCAAGGCGGTTGTTGTTAGAACGACCAAAGAAGTTAGAAGGAAAGACGGCTCCTACATTCGTTTTGAAGATAATGCTGCAGTGCTGCTCAATGCACAGGACGAACCAAGGGGAACCCGCATATTCGGTCCAGTAGCTCGAGAGCTCAGAGAAAAGCAGTTTATGAAAATTGTTTCATTAGCACCAGAAGTAATCTAGCAATGGCGACCAGAAAAAACTCAAAACCGAAATTGCATATCCGAAAAGGTGATACTGTAATGGTGATCGCCGGTGATGACAGAGGTAAACAGGGCAAGGTGCTGGAAGTTTTTATTGAAAAAAACCGGGCCGTGGTAGAAGGAATTAACATTGTAACGAAGCATACGAAGCCATCGGCAGGCAAGCCCGAAGGCGGTCTCAAAAAGACCGAAGCATCGCTTCACGTAAGCAATTTAAAGCTAGTTGACCCTGCGACCGGCAAGCCTACTCGTGTAGGTCGTAAATTAAACACCAAGAATAAGCTGCAAAGGTATTCGAAGAAAACTGGAGAATTTATTAAGTGATGGCAACTCCTAGATTAAAAGACAAATACGTAAAGGAAATAGTCCCTGCGCTGAAGCAGAGATTTTCCTACAAATCGATCATGCAAGTCCCAAAGATCGAAAAGATCTGCATCAATAAGGGTATGGGCGTAGCAGTAACCGATAAGAAACTTGTTGACATCGCGGTGGAGGAAATTACTACCATTACCGGTCAGAAGTCGGTATCAACTAAATCCAAGAAAGCTATCTCGAATTTTAAGTTAAGAGAGAATATGCCTATAGGCGTCCGTGTAACGCTTCGCGGTGACAAAATGTATGAGTTCATGGACAGGTTGATGAATATCGCACTGCCACGGGTTCGCGATTTCCGCGGCGTGTCGGGTAAGGGATTTGACGGAAGAGGAAACTATACGCTGGGCGTTAAGGAACAGATTATTTTTCCAGAGATTTCAATAGATAAGGTAAATAAGATCAGCGGGATGGACATCACCTTTGTTACGACCGCAAAAACGGATGAAGAAAGCTTTGAGCTCCTGAAAGCATTTGGGATGCCCTTCGCAAAATAAAAACTAACACAAACGCATGGCTAAATTATCAGTAATAGCAAGGCAAACAAAAAGAGAAAAGCTGGTTGCTACTCACGCCGCGAAGCGCAAGGCATTGAAGGAGGCAGGTAATTACCTTGCCCTGGACAAGCTCTCAAGAAATGCGTCGCCCGTAAGACTGAAGAACCGTTGTAAACTGACAGGCCGGCCCAGAGGATATATGGGAAAATTCGGGGTATGTCGCAACGTATTCCGCGAGATGGCCTCTCAGGGAAAAATACCCGGCCTGACGAAATCTAGCTGGTAAAAAAACACATATTGGTTGCTGAGTATCAACGTCCCTGACACCTCGGGGAAACCTGATAACAGTTTGGATTATTGAAATTGTTCGATATCTTTGCAGCCCGGTTTAAAAAACGCGGGCTTGCTTTTTTAATACAAAGGAGAAAAAAGATGACTGACCCTATAGCAGACTACTTAACCCGGCTTCGGAACGCAATAAAAGCAAACCACCGAGTAGTTGAAATTCCCGCTTCAAATCTCAAGAAGGAGATCACAAAGGTTCTCTTTGACAAAGGTTATATCCTCAATTACAAATTTCAGGATACAGATAGTAATCAAGGAGTTATTAAGATCGCGTTGAAATATAATCCTGAGACCAGGGAATCAGCAATAACAAGGCTGGAAAGAATAAGTACGCCGGGGTTAAGAAAATACGCGAACACAAATTCGATGCCTCGGGTGATGAATGGCCTCGGTGTCGCAATCCTGTCGACATCCAAAGGCGTTATTACGGACAAAGAGGCGCGATCGATGAATGTTGGGGGCGAAGTATTGTGTTACGTTTATTAATAGAAATATGTCACGGATAGGTAAACAGCCGATAACAATTCCAGCAGGTGTAACTTTCAATTTTTCGAAAGAGAAAAATAAGGTCACTGTTAAAGGTCCAAAGGGAGAACTGCACCAGGTGATTGATCCGGACTTTGGTATCAAGCAAGACGGATCGAGCGTACTCGTTGAGCGGCCTACGGAACAAAAGCGCCATAAAGCGATGCACGGTCTTTATCGGGCGTTGATCGCAAACATGGTAGAAGGCGTGTCTAACGGTTTCCGCCACCAACTAGAGCTGGTTGGTGTTGGTTATAAAGCGAATGCTCAATCCAATGTATTGGAGCTCAGCCTTGGCTATTCACACAATGTGTTTTTAGCAGTGCCAGCTGAAATCAAGGTTAAGACAGTTCAGGAGAAGGGGGCGAATCCTACTATCATATTGGAAGGTATCGACAAACAATTGATTGGGCAGGTAGCCGCTAAGTTGAAGGAGCTGAGGAAAATTGAACCTTACAAAGGAAAGGGTATCAAGTTTACAGGACAGTATGTACGCAGAAAGGCTGGTAAGGCTGCTGCTAAATAGCATAGCGTGCTGCGTCCCATGGACCAGCCGCGGTAAAAAATTGATAAAAGCATCATAGAATAAAAAAAGGGATCTATGGCAGGCAAGAATAAGGAAAGAAGAGAGCGGATAAAAAAGGGTGTTCGCAGGAAGATAAGCGGAACAGGGGAGAAACCGAGGTTATCTATCTTTAGAAGCAACCGGGGACTCTATGTCCAGATCATCGACGATTTAAAAGGAGTTACCCTCGCTTCAGCGTCCACAAGCGAACTGGGCGAAAAAGCTAAACTAAACATTGGAGATAGCAAGAATGTAGGCAAGAAGATAGCTGAAAAGGCATTGGCTTCCGGCATTCAATCAATAGTATTTGATCGTAACGGATACCTCTACCACGGCAATATAAAAGCTTTCGCAGATGGTGCACGTGAGGGTGGTCTAAAATTCTAAACTGGAATATGTCAGTAAGCAATATCAGTACAGTAAAAGCAAGCGAGATCGATCTTAAGGAACGGGTCGTTGCTATTGAACGTGTAGCCAAGGTTGTAAAGGGTGGCCGGAGATTCAGCTTCGCCGCTATAGTAGTAGTGGGCGACGGGAACGGAGTAGTCGGTTATGGACTTGGCAAGGCGAATGAAGTAACCGACGCGATTACCAAGGGTATTGATGATGCTAAGAAGCACCTGGTAAAGGTTCCAATTATTCGGGGAACAGTACCTCACGAGTCAGTAGGCAAATTCGGTGGTGGCTTTGTATTGCTGAAGCCCGCTTCGCCTGGTACCGGAGTTATCGCAGGTGGTGCTATGCGCGCGGTGTTGGAAAGTGCGGGAGTTCATAACGTGCTAGCCAAATCAAAGGGATCTTCAAATCCCCACAATGTGGTGAAGGCAACTTTTAAAGCACTCACGACGATGAGAGATGCATTCTCGATAGCGAAGAATAGAGGAGTGCCCCTGACGAAAGTATTTAATGGTTAAGAATATGGCGAAAGTACAGATTACCCAAAAAAGAAGTACCATTAAGAGGCCTGAGACGCAGATCCGCACGATCAAGGCGTTGGGCTTGGGCAAAATAAATAGAACCGTAGAAGTGGAGCTGACGCCTCAAATTGCGGGAATGATTTCTAAGGTCAATCATTTGATCACAGTAAAAGAAATTTAAGATGAAGTTGCATACCTTAAAACCAGCAGAAGGTTCAATAAAGACCAACAAGAGACTCGGCAGGGGTCAGGGTTCCGGTGGAAGCACGGCTGGACGCGGCCATAAGGGAGCTCAGTCGAGGTCGGGTAACTCAAAGAAATCCGGGTTTGAAGGGGGACAGATGCCTCTTCAACGCAGAGTTCCGAAGTTCGGTTTTAAGAACAACAACAAGGAATACTTCAAGGCAGTTAACCTTGATGTATTGGAGACTCTGATGGCGAAGACGAAGGTGGATGCTGTTACCCTCCAATTATTAGTAGAAAACGGCATCATTGGAAAAAATGATAAAGTAAAAGTCTTGGGAAGGGGTGAGTTGAAATCAAAATTAAATGTGGAAGCACATGCATTTTCAGCTACTGCGACACAAGCAATTGAAAAAGCGGGTGGAAAGGCCACAACTGTGAAGTAATGAAGCGTTTCTTTCAGACCATAAAGAACATATTCTCCATTGAAGACCTGCGAGTAAGGATCCTGAATACGATAGGATTTCTTATCATTTTCAGGCTGGGGTCTTTTATTGTATTGCCAGGTATTGATCCTAATTTACTGGATCCGGAGAGAAACTCTGGTGGTATACTAGGATACTTGAACAATTTCTTAGGTGGTGCCTTCAACAATGCGTCAATTTTTGCCTTGGGCATCATGCCTTACATTTCGGCATCCATCATTGTTCAACTTCTCTCCTTTGCCGTTCCTTACTTTCAAAAGCTTCAGAAGGAAGGCGATTCGGGAAGAAAACGCCTGAATCAGTACACTAGGGTGCTTACAATATTCATTACCGTGTTTCAGGGCTACAGCTATTTGAAAGGGGCAATCGATCAATCGGTCATTATAAATCCGGGAACATTCTTCTATATCTCTTCTGTTGTACTTCTGATCGCAGGCACCATGTTTTGTATGTGGCTTGGCGAAAGGATTACCGACAAGGGAATTGGAAACGGAATCTCCATGCTGATCATGATTGGTATTGTATCAAGATTACCAATTTCACTTCTGGGAGAGATTTCAGATAAGTTTCCAGGAAAAGCAATTTTCTTCATTGTCGAATTGTTCGTGTTGTTTGCAATTGTTGTGGCGGTGATAGCGCTGACTCAGGCAACGCGCCGGATCCCGATCCAATATGCGAAGCAGGTAATTGGCAACAAGCTTTACGGAGGTAAGCGAGATTTTATTCCCCTGAAGTTGAATTCTGCGGGTGTAATGCCCATCATATTTGCCCAGGCACTGATGTTCTTTCCTGCTCTTATTGCGGGTATCTGGAGAGATAGCGATTTTGGGGCTTATATGGGTTCAACTTTTTCGGATCCTTATTCATGGCAATACAGCTTGCTGTTCGCTATCATGATCTTGGTTTTCACTTTCTTTTATACTGCGATAACGATTAATTCGAATGACATTGCAGATAATCTGAAGCGGAATGGCGGGTTTGTTCCAGGTGTTAAGCCTGGCAAGCAGACCGCTGAATTTATAGATACTGTTTTATCAAGAATTACATTGCCCGGCGCGATTTTCCTTGCAGCTATTGCAGTGCTTCCAGCATTTGCCGTAACCGCAGGAGTTGGTCAGAACTTCGCTCAATTCTTCGGTGGGACCTCCCTGTTGATTTTGGTTGGTGTGGTACTGGATACCCTTCAACAGATAGAGAGCTACCTGTTGATGCGACACTACGAGGGTATGATGAAGTCAGGTAGGGTAAAAGGACGTTCTCAATTTGCTGCGGCTTAAAAGCTGAATGGTCTACTTAAAGACTGAAGAAGAATTAGCTATCATCCGTGAAGGATCCCAAATTCTGGGAAAAGTTCATGGTGAGGTCGCTAGGCTTATAAAGCCTGGTATTAAGACTTCCAAACTGGATGAAGTAGCAGAGGAATTTATCCGGGATCATGGCGGTTCTCCATCGTTTAAAAACTACAATGGATTTCCTGCTTCGCTTTGCATCTCTGTAAATGATGTCGTTGTTCATGGATTCCCAGGAAACTATGAATTGCGTGAAACGGATATTATTTCCATTGATTGCGGTGTGTACTATAAGGGATACCACAGCGACTCGGCATATACCTACCCGTTGGTTGGTGTTGATGCGGAAACACTTCTCTTGCTGAATCGCACTTACGATTCTCTGTTTATAGGGATCGCGCAGGCGAAGGCAGGCAATAGAATAGGCGATGTTAGCTATGCTATTCAGAGTTACGTGGAGAGTTTCGGTTATGGAGTGGTCAGGGAGCTTGTGGGTCATGGAGTTGGAAAGCGATTGCACGAAGACCCGGAGGTACCAAACTATGGGAGACGAGGCAAGGGACCGAAAATTGTTGCCGGGATGGTGTTTGCGATTGAGCCGATGATTAACCGCGGAACCAAGAATGTTGTTCAGGAAAGAGATGGTTGGACAATACGAACATCAGATAGAAGGCCATCGGCGCATTTTGAACACATGGTAGCCGTGAAGGAGAACGAAACTGAAGTATTGACAACGCACAAGTATATAGAGGAAAATTATTCATATAAGTGGCGAAACAAAAGTCAATAGAACAGGACGGTACTATTTCAGAGGCATTATCCAACGCGATGTTTCGCGTTCAATTGGAGAATGGTCATGAAGTACTGGCCCATATTTCAGGTAAGATGAGAATGCATTACATCCGCATTTTGCCTGGCGACAGAGTTAGATTGGAAATGTCGCCATATGATTTAACAAAAGGGAGAATTGTATTTAGATACAAATAGGTGATGTAGAGACGCAAGGCTTGTGTCTCCAAAACAAAAAGAACATGAAAGTTAAGGCATCCATAAAGAAACGAAGCGCCGATTGCAAGATCATCAGACGCAAGGGCAAATTGTATGTGATTAACAAGAAGAATCCAAGGTTTAAACAAAGACAAGGTTAACATACTATGGCACGTATAGCTGGTGTAGATATTCCGGATAACAAACGCGGTGAGATTGGTTTGACTTACATTTTTGGGATTGGCCGCAGGTCAGCTCAAAAAATTCTGTCAACAGCCGGCGTTAGTATCGACAAGAAAGTAAAGGACTGGAACGACGAGGAGTCCAATTCGATCCGCGCAATCATTGCGGAACAGTTTCGTATAGAGGGTTCGTTAAAATCTGAAATCCAGTTAAGCATCAAGCGCCTCATGGATATCGGCTGTTACCGTGGCCAGCGCCACCGCAAGGGGTTACCTGTTCGTGGACAGACGACTAAAAACAACGCTCGTACCCGCAAAGGAAAGCGCAAGACCGTGGCGAACAAAAAGAAAGCAACAAAAGGTTAATTAGATAAACTTTTCAATAATGGCGACTGCTGAAAAGAGAAAAGATAAAGCGAAAAAGAGAGTGGTAAATGTGGAGGCCGTTGGGCAGGCACATATCCGCGCAACATTCAACAATATCATCATTTCCATGACCAACTCCACTGGGCAGGTTGTCTCCTGGGCCTCTGCAGGAAAGATGGGCTTTAAGGGTTCGAAAAAGAACACGCCCTATGCCGCACAGGTAGCCGCGCAGGAGTGTGCTTCAAAGGCGTTCGAATTGGGCCTGAGAAAGGTCGAGGTGTTTGTGAAAGGACCTGGTGCAGGGAGAGAATCCGCGATCCGTACGATTCAGGGATCGGGAATTGAGATAACAGCAATCCGGGACGTTACTCCATTGCCGCACAATGGCTGCCGCCCGCCAAAGAAAAGAAGAGTCTAAATAATTGACGATTTACAGATTGACGAATGACGATTGGAATGTCAATCTAAATCTAAAATTTAATAATCTACAATAGAATGGCACGATATACAGGCCCAAAAGTTAGAATCTCCCGACGCTTTAACGAGCCCATCATGGGCGACAATAAAGCACTCCAGAAGAAGAACTATGCGCCAGGACAGCATGGTCGCGGGAAGAAGCGCAAGCAGTCGGAGTATGCTACACAGCTTGCTGAGAAACAGAAAGCCAAATACATATATGGACTACTTGAAAGGCAGTTCGCAAAGATGTTTGCTACAGCATCCCGTAAGAAAGGCATAACCGGCGAGGTGCTTTTGCAGATGCTCGAGGCGAGGTTGGACAATACTGTTTACAGGCTTGGTATCGCGCCTACACGCAGAGCTGCTCGCCAGCTGGTGTTGCATAAACATATATTGGTAAATGGGGACGTTGTTAATATTTCATCCTATACACTCAAGCCAGGCGATCTGGTCGAGGTTCGCGAGCGCTCCAAATCGCTAGAAGTAATTACGAATAGCCTCTCCACTCAGGGCGCAAGGAAATATAATTGGTTGGAGTGGGATAACAACGAGATGACAGGGAAGCTCATAAACCTGCCTCCCCGCACAGACATTCCCGAAAATATCAATGAGCAACTCATTGTTGAATTGTACTCAAAGTAATTTTAACAGTTAACAACATCACTATGTCAATATTAGCATTTCAAATGCCGGAGAAAGTTGCGATGGAAAAGGCAGATGATTTTCACGGCCTTTTCACGTTTAAGCCTCTGGAAAAAGGATATGGAGTAACTATCGGCAATGCATTGAGAAGGATCTTGCTATCCTCACTCGAAGGCTATGCTATAACCGGAATTAAGATCCCAGGCGTCCTACATGAATTCTCAACCATAGAAGGTGTAGTAGAGGATGTGGCCGAGATCATTCTGAATCTTAAAATGGTAAGGTTTAGAAAATTAGGCGACAATTTTGACAGCAAGATCACTGTAAGCATAAAAAAACAAAAGCAATTTAAGGCTGGCGATATCGCTAAGTTCACGTCTGCTTTTGAAATCCTGAATCCTGATCACGTCATCTGTAATCTGGATGAGTCAGCGCATTTTGAAATTGAACTTACTATTGAAAAAGGCAGAGGTTATCTCCCTGCAGAAGAGAACAAACCTTCTGAACAAGTATTCGGATTTATTCCTATCGATGCCATTTTCACACCGATTAAGAATGTGAAATACAGCGTTGAAAATACCCGCGTTGAGCAAAAAACCGACTATGAGAAACTAGTCGTTGATATCGAAACGGAT
>JAICGJ010000079.1 GCA_025923195.1 Chryseolinea sp. | reverse complement strand
CTCATGACCTCTCACTTGGAAGCCAGCACCACCGATTACTGATTACCTGATTACCATCTACCGATTACCCATTACTTGAACCATATGCCCCAAACCACTACATTTGCCCCGGCACTATGCAGAAAAAGCTCATCCTCGATTCTGACCTCCTCGATATTACGATAAGCCGTCTTTGCCAGCAAGTAATTGAAGACCACAACGATTTCTCCGATACTGTAATTCTTGGAATGCAGCCCCGCGGAATTTTCCTCGCTGAATTAATTCACCAGCAACTGGAAAAAGATGTTAAGAAAACTATTCCGCTTGGTTATCTTGATACCACGTTCCACCGCGATGACTTTCGACGGCGGCAAATACCGCTTAAAGCAAACGAAACTAGAATACCCTTCATTATTGAAGGGAAAAAAGTCGTATTGGTGGATGACGTCTTATTTACGGGCAGAACCATCCGTGCCGCATTAGACGCCATGATTGCCTTTGGCCGCCCCGCCGCTGTGGAACTCCTCGTCCTTATTGACAGGAAATACAACCGGGAGTTACCCATCGCTGCTCATTATGTCGGGAAAGTTGTGAATACATTGCCAACGCAGCGGGTTTTGGTGGAATTAAAAGCACAGGGTCATAAACAAAATAAGATTTGGTTGATAAACAAGGATTAAGGTCTATGTCTAAACTTAGTCAAAAACACCTGCTTGGGATAAAAGACATCACCCGCGAAGACATTGATCTAATTTTTGAAACTGCAGATAATTTTAAAGATGTTATCAACAGGCCCATTAAAAAAGTACCTTCGCTTCGAGATGTCACCATCGCCAATGTTTTCTTCGAAAACTCCACCCGCACGCGACTATCATTTGAGCTGGCGCAAAAAAGATTATCGGCCGACGTCATAAATTTTTCTGCTGCAAACAGTTCTGTCAAGAAAGGCGAGACCCTGCTGGATACAGTCAACAACATTCTGGCGATGAAGGTCGATATGATCGTGATGCGGCACGCCAGCGTTGGGGCTCCTCATTTTCTGGCCAAACATATCAATGCCAATATCATCAATGCTGGTGACGGTACTCATGAACACCCAACCCAGGCACTACTGGACGCCTTCTCGATTCGTGAGAAATTGGGAGAGGTAGGTGGAAAAAAAATTGCTATAATCGGTGACATACTGCATTCACGGGTAGCGCTCTCGAATATTTTTGCCCTTCAAAAGCTTGGCGCCAAAGTCATGGTGTGTGGCCCTCCCACTCTGTTACCTAAGTTTATCGGCCAACTGGGAATCGAAGTTGAGTTCGATGTAAAAAAGGCATTGCAGTGGTGCGATGTGGCCAACGTACTTCGCATTCAGCTGGAGCGGCAGCAAATAAAATATTTTCCTTCGTTGAGAGAATATTCTTTGTACTATGGTATTAACAAACGGCTCCTCGACAGCCTGCGAAAACAAATTGTGATCATGCACCCGGGGCCGATCAACAGGGGGGTAGAATTAAGCAGTGACGCCGCCGACTCTCAACATTCGATTATTTTGGATCAGGTCGAAAATGGGGTAGCGATTCGAATGGCTGTGTTGTATCTTCTGGCGGGCGCCAAGGGCTAGCCATCAATTTAGAAGCAGTGGCGGGTATTAATTGTCTCATTTAGAGCAGGACCGAAACCCTCCTAAAACGCCAAAAATCCGACAAAATCATCTATTTTACTGTGTTCCAATCGGATGCATTCAGTTTCGGCATAACCTATCTGGATCAAATCCGTATCCATTGAACCAGATTTTGTAGTTTTGGCCCAAATTAAGACCCATGATTTATAATTCCATTGTGGAAACCATTGGTAATACTCCTTTGGTCAGGCTGAATAACGTCGCGAAGGGTATTCACGGCACAATTTTGGCCAAGCTCGAGTATTTCAATCCCGGGAATTCTACAAAAGATCGGATGGCCATAAAAATGGTGGAGGATGCGGAAAAGGCAGGTTTACTAAAACCCGGGGGTACCATAATTGAAGGCACGTCAGGCAACACGGGAATGGGCCTGGCATTGGCGGCGATAGCAAAGGGATATCGCTGCATTTTTACAATGGCTGATAAACAATCGCAGGAAAAAATAAATATTCTGAAAGCCGTAGGTGCTGAAGTTATCGTTTGCCCAACTAATGTTTCACCGGAAGATCCGAGATCGTACTACTCAATTGCACGAAAACTCAACAAGGAAATTCCAAATTCTTTCTATCCGAACCAATACGACAATCTTTCCAATACAGCCGCCCATTATGAAACGACCGGCCCGGAAATCTGGAAACAGACTAACGGAAAAATTACTCACTATGTGGCTACTGTAGGAACCGGCGGATCGATGTGTGGGACGGCAAAATATTTAAAAGAACAAAATCCGGATATCGTAACCGTTGGCATCGACACGTATGGATCGGTATTTAAGAAGTACAAGGAGACCGGCATTTTCGATGAGAAAGAAATATATCCCTATCTGACCGAAGGCTTTGGAGAAGACATACTTCCAAAGAACGTAAACTTTGATGTTATTGATCAATTTATCAAGGTAACGGATAAAGATGGCGCAATCGGAGCAAGAAGACTCTCTCGCGAGGAGGGTCTCTTTGTTGGTTGGTCCAGCGGATCAGCCATCCATGGTGCACTCGAGTATGCGAGGGAGAATCTCAAAAAGGATGACTTGATGGTTATCCTCCTCCCCGACCATGGGACGCGATATCTGGCGAAAGTTTATAATGACCAGTGGATGAAAGATCATGGTTTTCTAGAAACCCGCTCATTCGGGTCGGCACGCGATATTATTGCCAGCAGGAACGGCAAAGACAGTCTTTATACGGTAAGTAAAGCCACGAAAGTGAGTGAAGCTATCCGCCTCATGAGCCGAGAAGGGATCGACCAGATACCTGTACTTGAAGATGAAAACTTTGTTGGAAGCGTAAGCGCCTCCGGTCTCCTGGAAAAAATCATTCAGGATCCGCAACTTCAAAATAAACACGTACTCGACGTGATGGACAAGCCTATGCTGTTCGTTGCTCCAGACAGTACGTTAGACGTACTATCATCACTGCTCAATAAAGATAATAAAGCGGTGTTGGTTCGCGACGAATCGGAAAAGGTTCACATTATTACGCAGCATGATGTCTTGAAAGCTATGTCAAGCTAGGCTACCAAAACATTCAGAGTCGCTAGTAGTAATGTGCTTCCTTTACCTCACCTTGAATCATGTTATTGATTAACCGGAGAAAAGAAAATCTTTGAATAAACTTTTCACCATATTGATTCTTTTTGTTATACATGGCACGGCCACGTCGCAGGCAATGTTGCCAGACAGCATAAAAAGCATTGTGGGTGAAATCCGACAAGACAGCAACTACATCACTAAACTGAATGCACTGGCCTCCGGTTACTTGAAAGTCAGCCCTGCCGCGTCGCGTCAGATCGCCGCGTATGTCATTGAAAAAGCCCCAGACATCAAATTCATGAGAGGATATGCGCGTGGCCTGGTCGTTATGGGTAACTCATACTGGTACGAGGGCATATACGAGTTTGCACAAAACTATTACCTCTTGGCAGCGCGCCAATATCGCATCTTAAATGACAGCCTTGGGTTGGCCCAGGTATATAATAACATGGGCGAGGTTAATAAACGCCTCGGTGAGCATGACATGGCGCTGGAGTATCTGCTGCGTTCATTGGATATGAGGCAAAAAGACTCGACAAGGGCCATGGCACTCTATAATGTCGGAGAGCTGTATATCACAATGGAAAACTATGAAAAGGCAATGGAGTACATTAACCAGTCGATGGTGCTCGCCCAAAGTATGAATAATGAGAGAATCATTGCGTACAATAATTGGAGTGTAGCCCGCATCAAGACTGAACAAGACTCGTTTAGTGATGCCTTCACATATTTTGACCTCGCCGAGAAGACTTGGATCAGTCAGGGCGAAACACGCGCACTCATTCAAATGTATCAGGATATGGCGTACACATATCGAAAAATGCACAGTCTCGAAAAGGCTTGGTATTACTTGAATAAAGCATCAGAGCTGTCAGATAAGTTGAACGTTCCCGACCTGCGGATAACAACCTACCTGGAACAATTTAAAGTTGATTCGATGGCCGGCAATTTCAAGCGGGCCGTGTTTCATCTTTCAAGACATAATGCTTTGAAAGATAGCGTTTACGATTTACTTAAAGCCGAACAAATTGCCAGGGTTCAGGCAATATATGAAACAGAAATGCATGAACGGGAAAATCAGCAACTCAGGACAGAAAAAGAGTTGAAGGAGGCTGAATTAAGATTGCGTGACCTCCTGATCGTTGCCGTCTCTATCAGTTTGCTAGTAGCGGGCGTTCTAGCTGTAATTCTTTTTCGTCAGCGCAAGGAAATCTTATTGGCAAACAAGAATCTTCAGGCAAAAAATGAGGAAATAAGTTTTCAAAAAAATGCGATTGAATCGCAAGCGGAAGCCTTACTGATTCTGAACGAAGAACTTCAGGATTTGAATAAGTCACTGGAAGGCCGAATTGATGAAAGAACCAGGCAGATTCTC
This sequence comes from Chryseolinea sp., assembly GCA_025923195.1. GTDB lineage: Bacteria > Bacteroidota > Bacteroidia > Cytophagales > Cyclobacteriaceae > Chryseolinea. The sequence continues at coordinate 20,898 of JAICGJ010000079.1, read as the reverse complement.
CAACAAAATAAGAAGCTTGCAGAATATACTTTTATCAATGCCCACAAACTTCGCGCTCCCATAGCGAGCATTCTCGGCTTGATTAATCTCTTACAGCAAGCGGATCAGAAAGAACAAAAGGTTATTCTAAAGCATCTGGAAACATGCGGAGAACAACTTGACAATACGATACGGGCAATTAACCTCAATCTGGAAGGAGGGCTGGAGGAGACGATCGGGAATCAAGCAAAAGGAACTGGATAATAATTCGGGATTGTCAGTCTTCCAAAATTTCAACTTCTACTCTAACATTTTCCTGCGCTCTGGCGCTGTGTTTATCGTGAAGAGGTCTTTTCCCGCCCCAGGCTTTTATTTCTATCCGAGAGGGGTCAATCCAATTGCTGATTAGATATTTTCGAATTACCTCAGCTCGTTGCTCCGATAGTTGCTTTGCAGAACCATACCCATCTTTCGTATCATTTAATGAAAAAAAGTTTTCGCTGCCTTTGCCCATAGAGATTATTTTGCCAGTAGCGCCACCGTTAGTATGTCCATGTAACCTTATCTTATACTTTAGATTTTCTTTCAGCATATCCACTAAGCTTGTCACCTCGTAGCGAGACTCTGGTCTCATGATGGCTGCGTCCTTAAAAAAGTATACGTTATACATGACTGCGATGTCGCCCTTCTGTAGCCTTACAAGCTCAAAGGGAACGACATGGGCTCCATTTTCGTCTTTCGTTAAACCATCAGCATCTGGGTCGCTATAGTTAATATCGCGCTGTACTTTTCTGTAGCCGAAAACTTCGCACACAAACGAGACCTGACTTAACTTGCTGTTCGGTAGCTTAACGGGGATGTTTGCCTTATACGTTCCGATCTTACGGGTCTTCTCGGTATCTATAGCGTCTACATCTCCCTCAACGACTGCGTTATCGGTTGTTCTGAATACTTTGAAAAAGAAATTCTTTCCTGCTGCATCATCCAGTGATTTCATTTTATCGTCTGTGGCACTACCGGATTGATCTGGAAGCTGCGAGTCAGGGCCCGCGCTTGCCCCTAGGTTGTTCCCTCCTTCTGAAGCAACGTCTGTTTTCTTAACATCTTGAATTGCTTGCGCCGTCACCGGGTTAATATCCTGACCACCCGGCTCACCTTCTTCGCCATCGACCGGCTTATCGCCCAAGGTCCCAAAATAGACCCACGTATCCGTAAACTCAGACTCTTCTCTTAGTCGTTTAGCCTCGCTGATGGCCAGCGTCTGATCTTCAGTACTAAGGACGTACACGTAGTAAAGCTTGCGGTAAGGATTCATTTCAAATTTTGCATTCATCTTCAAATCCTTGTGTGCATGCGCAGTGAACCGGATCGCATTCTTGTAAATTCGGAAGGCACCAATAACTACGTAGTTTGGACGGTCATCCATGGGTTCCTGCTCGAATTGAGCGGATAGGGTAGGCTCTGCTATTACTAGAAAGAAAAAAATGCCTACCAGTGCGAAAAGTCTGAAGTTCATAACACTGATTTTATTGTGAAGGCACAAATCTTCGGGCAATATAGAAAAGAATTAATACAGGGAAAGTAATCTTCTACGTATCAACGTTTTACATGTATGAAATAACCCAAAATGAACGATTTATGGTTTCGCCGTTTTCATCAACAATTGTCAGCGAGTGCCGGCCCTGAGGCGGATTTATGGGCAAATTGTGTTTACCAGAAGTACTTCCGATGAAATTACCATCCAAATGCCAATAGACGACCGAAGACGGGTTACGGTGCGCCAGCTCAAATACTACATTACCAACCGTGCCATCCAACTCCCTGGGAACAAAGATTTTTGAGTCAGGTTCGGGGTAAATCAAGTCCATTGTCACCAAAGGAGAGGATTTTTCACAGTCCTCTCGATAGGGCGGCAAGGTCTTATATGACAAATTTCGCGCACGATAGTAATATTCCTGGATTGGGGGAAGGACAAACCAGCTGGTGGTTACCATCTCCGATATTGACTCGCACTCGCTGTATACTCGAAATTTCCTGTTCTCTGTCAGATGGACGCGCTTATGAAAAGGGCATGGAGTTGTCTGCAGGCCGCGCCGGCTCACCCATACAGTATCGATAGCGTTGCACCAGGAAGAATTTCTATGTCCGCTGAGCTTGCAAACCGTTATGGCTTCCATTTCATGAATCGGCGCGCGAAACCAAGTGTCTTCTTTCAGCTGTGAGAAAATGTCAAACATAATGGGCGCGGCAGCCTCAGTGCCCGTGAGTCCCGGCCGACCCTCTCCATCGGCATTCCCTGCCCAGACTGCTACCACGTAGTGCGGCGTAACACCGACAGCCCAGGCATCGCGAAAGCCAAAGCTCGTACCAGTCTTCCAGGCAATTCTTTTTGAACTACTAAAATATCTCCACCCTGATTCCTCTCCTGGTCTGTACAAATCTTTTAGCGCGTCGAAGGTCTGAAAAATGGAGGATGCGCTGAGCCACGAACCTTCCTGGAGATTATTGTCGGTGCCAAGCCCCGTAACGTCGGCAGGCTCAAGGTAAAAAGGTGAATGGAAGTCATTTTTGTCATATCTGTTTTTACCAGGGCGTTGCCAGTAATTATTTAACGTCCTTGCCATAGACGCATACATTCCTGCAATATCCCATAATGTTCCTTCTGCGCCTCCTAAGATTAGCGAAAGCCCATAGTGGTCTGGACCTCGGTTGAGCGTTGTCATTCCGATATGCCCTAACAGGGAATGAAATTTTTCGTAACGAAACGACTTAAGCATGTGCACGGCCGGGATATTGAGAGATCGAATCAATGCTTTGTTCGCTGCCACGGCCCCATCATACTCCATGGAAAAATTCTTCGGAGCGAAGCCATTGATTACAGTAGGAACATCTGGAAGGAACATCCGGGGAAGAATTTTGCCCTCATCCAGCATTGCTGCAAAAAGGAATGGTTTCAAAATACTGCCTGTGCTTCGCCGGGCATTAACAACGTCTACTTCATCGTGGTGCTCGCGATCTGAGCCAATCGTATTCCCGATATAAGCCAAAACCTTGCCGGTGGACACCTCCAATACAATAGCCGCAGCGTTATGAATTTTGTTGGCAACCAACTTCTCATAATGATCGTGCATAATTTTTTCTGTGCTTTCCTGGAGAGAGAAGTCCAGAGTTGATCTAACTACTTGCTGAGCATGCCCTTCCTTCATGGCTCGGGTCAACAAATGCGGGGCATATCTTGGCAATGCTTGCGGTTCATCCGGAATAGGCTCTTCTTTAGCGAGGATAGCTGTAACCTCATCAATGGTGCCCTTTGTCACTAATTTATCCAAAAGTCGATCGCGTTTTTCTTTTAGTCGATCACGGTTCTTACCAGGATAAATCAGCGATGGAGCGTTTGGCAACACTGCAAGCAACGCAGCCTCTCCCCACGAAAGTTGAGACGGATCTCTTTGAAAATAACGCCAGCACGCGGCTTCCAGACCGACGACGTTCCCGCCGAATGGGGCATGAGAAGCGTATAGCCCGAGAATTTCGTCCTTAGTGTAACGAAACTCCACCCTGGTGGCTAAGATGATTTCAACTATTTTTTGATATACCGTTCTTGGTTTACCCTTGCGGGAAAGTCGAACCACCTGCATCGTTATTGTGCTGCCGCCGCTGATGACTCTCCCATCCGCTAAGTTTTGTTTCAAAGCCCGCCCGAGTGAAATGAAATCCACACCTGGATGTGAATAAAAACGCTTGTCTTCAAATGCTACGAGGGCGTCCGAAAATTTTTTGGGTACAGAATCAATTTCAGGGAAACGCCATTGTCCATCAGTCGCAATTGTAGCGCTAAGCAGCTCACCTTCCTTTGCTTTAAGTACAGTCGAATAGGGAGCACTGAAAAGTTTTGCAGGCAAACAAAAGACATATATAATCACTGCAACCAACATGAGTGCCATGCATACGCACATCACCTTTCTCCTCGTTATCCGGTTCGCCCTGGTCACGTGACTCATAGTAACCTAAGGGTTAATTGTTGTTTTCGTTACCCGTACAATCTGACCCTTTTTCCGGGCATATATACTATTGTCGTACATCGCTTCACAACTGACCGCCGGCAAATAATAAGTACCTGCATAGCTGGCTGTCAAAATCGTTTTAAATGTTCTCGCAACTCCAGGACCGAGGCTAAAGTAGGTATACACCCTATCGTCCCGAATATCCTGATATTCGCCATAGTCAGCCTTTGTCGTATTTTCATCCTCGGTAATTCGCAAATTATTGATCTCCCACCCCGATGGGAATATCTGCGAAAGGGCCAGGTTGTGGTATTGCCCACGAACGCCCGGATTCTTAATAGTTACAGTCGCAAAAAATTCAGTGCCTTGGACCAACGTGGCCGGATCGACGAGGTTTCCTTTCGCGTCCATATAAGTGGTCGTGAGCAAAAGATTATTTTGACCTTCCTGTTCCTGTCCGCGTGCAGGGGTACCGGTACTAATCACCCTTACAAATAACGTTCCACTGCTCTGATTAATGACTTTAAGGGGAACTTTATTTACGTCGGCTATCGCTAATGGAATCTGAGCGACGGGAAGTTCCGTACTCGCGCTTATTGACTTCCCAGCATAGGTATAGGAGAATTTAAGGTCACCTTTTTTCTCGATGCCTGCAAACATGCCTATTGCCTTCAGTGAATATGCAACGGACTGGGTACTCATCCAGTGATTCGAGTTGCTAAGGGAAGATGATATTTCCTTCACCAGCTCAAACGCTTTGACCTTTTCGTTCAACAGGAGCAATGTTTCCAATATAATGGCGCGATCGCGAACGTCGCTTCCATAAGAGTAGGCCATTTCCTGATAAGGCTTGACAGTAGTTGTCAAATAGCTGACAAGCTTTTTACCTGCTTCCGGCTGACCCGCCTTGACATAAGCAGCGGCTAACATCCATTTAGCCTGCAGGGAAAGGCCTGCGACCTCGCGCAATCTGTTCATCGCGCTCAGTTCGGCAGCATCGGCTGCGGCTAATACGTATAAACGATACGCCTGGATAAGGTCGGAGCTACTCGATTTATATTCGTTCCTCCTCCACTCCATAGCCTTGTTGCGCTGATATCTTTTCCATCGCTTCAGCATATCGGCTGGTACATAATAACCTTTCTGCTCAGCCTCAATCAAGAAATGCCCGGCATAAGTAGATCCCCAGCTATCCGAATCATCATTGCCTGGCCAGTAGGCGAACCCTCCGTCTCGCGTGATAAACATTTTTAACCGCTCAATAGCCTTGGTTATGTTGAACCTTGTTCTTGCCTCTTCAGACTCACTAAGATCCTTCACGACTGATAAATAGAGTTGCGGGAAAGCTGCCGACGTCGTCTGCTCGACACAACCATGGGGATACTCCATTAAATATCTTAGTCTCTCCCCCAGATTGATCGGCGGAATTGAAGAGACTTCCAATGTGGCGGAGTTAGTACCGGAAATTCCCACCGGCGTCACGTCATCTTTCCATTCCTTGCCCGCCTCCAACAATATGTCAACCACCCGGGTAACTGGTGGATTGGGATTCCTTATTTCTATCTCAATTTCATCAGAAGCTTGATGGGACCCGCCGGAGGCAAAGACATTGATTTTAGCAACGCCAGTTGCTGATCTGACATCCAAGTCAAAATCAACTGTGAGGTCGCCCGATGCCGGCATGACTACGGTTTTCGAAGTACTGCCTGCTATATCAACTGGCCCCACTGCTTTAACCTGAACTGTGACCTGTCCTATTTTTTTATCTTGCGCAAACAAGGTAATTGGAAGCTTTACTTTTTCTTCTGGTCCAAGAACCCGTGGTAACGTGGCCAGTACCATTAACGGCTTGCGGACAGGCGTAGTCTTATCGGCCTTGCCGTAGGCGCCATTGTATCCAGCAACAACCATCGTCTTGACAGATCCTATGTATTGAGGCATAGTGAAGGTTATCTCCTTCTTGCCATTGCCCTCTATGGTAAATGGACCAAAGAATTTCACAACCGGCTTGAACCTGTTGGCGCGCGGATCCTCCTCATTAGACTCTAATTCCCCATCACCACCTACGGCCAGCAATCTTTCTATTCTTGATCCGAACGCACCCATAACCTGATCATAGAGGTCCCATGTCCGGACGCCTAGAGCTTCGCGCGCAAAAAATTTCTTCCACGGATCGGGGGTCTTAAACCGCGTGATGTCAAGTAGTCCCTCGTCTACCATTGCAAGGGTGAAGGTCATGGAGCGCTTCGCTTTTTCGGCAACTGCTATCGTAACTTCCTGTCCGGGTTGAATTTCATCCGGCATTGTAATGACTGGCTCAAGATGCGTGTTTGGGTCTTCAATAGAGAGCGGTATTACGCCATACAACCGTATAGGCAAGTCGTTGATAGTTTGAGAATGGGGCTGCAACATGCTGACATTTACAAAAACGTTAGGTGTCATCGCCGTAGTGGCTTCAAAGGAAAATTGGTTGTCCCCTTTTTGTGTGTGAATCCAATATGTCGCCAATATTTTACTGCCATTTTCTATTGAAATCAACGCCCTGCCCTGGCCGCTGCCAGGGATCGTAAGATTTATTTTTTCGCCAACGTTGTACTTCGTCTTCTCAGCAGAAAAAGACAATTGTGTCGCGGCGCTTCTGTCCTCACGGCTGTTTCTTCCATAGTACCCAGGCTGATCAACATATACTGTCTTACCGGTACAATGGCCAGAGACGGGATCACAAACCTTTATGTAGTATGTACCCCATTCAGCCGAAGTAATCTTAAATGACCAATTTGCTCTACCCTCCGGGGCATTTATTTTTGCTGACGTCACTAACTGTGCATTGTTACCTTCAACATAGTTCGCAACATTATCACCTGCATTATCCCACCACCAATATTTATTCAAACGATAAACGGCAACTGTGGCGTTTGACCGGGAAACCGGCTTTCCGCTCACATCAAGAAAAACCATGTCTAGCCGTAGCGTGGAATCAGCATACAACATACCAGTATAACGTTCTCCTACAGGGGTCTTTAAACCAGCATATGACACATACGGATAGTAAGGCAGGGTAAACCTGTCGATGCTGAAATTTCCACTCTCTTCAAAAACCTTACCGCGAAAAACCGCTGTCATAAAACCCGGAAAATTTTCGGAAGACGACAACGTCGCATTGAAACTCGCTTTGCCTTCCACATCCGTACTGCCTTGAAAAATTGATTGGGTTTCCGCGGAATAAGCGCCGGATGGCTCTTCAAAGACAAACTTGTCATATTTGGAAAATGCCGTTGTTGCCCGGGTCAGCGTTACCTCAAATTCGGACTTTAGATTCTTTCCCGGAGCACCATGAAGCCATTTTACATCCAAATTGCCTGTAATAGCGGGAGATATTATTTTATCTGTGCCTAAGTCCAGATTAATTTTCAGTCTGTTGGGCTTAATGGTTTCTATTTTAACCTGCTGGTTGAATTCTGTCCCGCCGACTTTTACCCTGGCCATCCAATTCCCCGTTGGGGCGTCGGATGACGTAGCGGTAGCAAGCTTGTAAAATCCATTCTCAGACTTTGATTTTACCTGACGGTTAACAATGGTACCCCGGGGATTTTGAAGTTCAAATACCACAGGATGACCTGATGGGAGTAGCTTATTCCTGTCTTCAAGAATAAAGCTAAGGTACACCGAATCCCCCGGCCGCCACACGCCACGCTCGCCGTAGATATACCCCTTCAATCCCTTGTTAACATAGTCACCTGAGACATCAAAGCCGCTGAGCGACAATGATTCACCATCCATCAGGCGCATATAACCCCGTTGTGACCCATTCTTGGCTATGACGGCGAATGGCACCTCGTTCGATTCAAATGCTGCTGTCCCATCGCCCGATGTCGTGATGGTACCTAGCAGCTGTTGCTGGTAATTGTAAAACTCAACTGCTACGCCATTTAAGGGTTCTGTCGTCTTTAAGTCGTTGACGACGACAGTAGTGTTGCTATCTGTCCCTCGTTTTGCCATCAACCCAAGATCAGATGCCAGCACGTTCTTGCGAATAACTTTCGAGTTCGTGTAGTAGGACGAATTGCATGGATTATCGCGCTGCTCCCAATCATAGTCTTGATCATAATAATATTCATCCTCGTAATATCCTTCCCCGTACAAGGTCTCGCTCTGCCATTCATCATCTGCTAAGTCGGGACTTTCGTCGGACGCCTCTTCGCCGCCGTCGCATGAATAGGATGCATAGGATTTCTTGAAACCCAAAGCTATCTGGTAAATAGCCCCGGGTTCTGTCTGAATTAGTTTGGACAAATCAAGGGTGTATCTATTCCATTTGCCAATGTCGGTTATGCCTGTGTTGTCGAGCTGGATCTTTTGTTTTAACAACATTCGGCCTACACGAACCAAGTCATAGCTACCTTCAAGGTTGTTTACCTGTAGGAATTGTAGCATATTGTTTTCATAGATGCGCGTCACCGTGAGATCGACCGCCTTAAGGTTAACCGCTTCAAAGGGTAATATCAGTCCGTCAGTGTTTGGCAATATGTTTCCTTTCCCAACAAATCTTGCCAGCGGCTTTAGCTGTTCAAACGTTACAGCCGTGGAAGAGGCGGTTTTCATACGATAGTCATTGATATTTCGTATCCCTTCCTCAACATAAATGGTTTTCAGGCCAGACTGTCGGACAGGAGGATAAACCCACACTTCATTATCGTGAACCTCGAATTCCAGCGCAAGCGCCCGGTCTTCTTCAATAGAAATCAGTCCCTTTAATAGTTGTTTCTCTTTTATCGGATCTGAAAATTGAAGTACAACGTATTGGGTAGGGTTTTGCACCACTTTCGCATTAATAACCTTAAAATCACCGAGGGCCGGAACCAGGACCTCCTTCTCATCTGAGGTGGTAACACCGAGGTTTTTACCGTCTGCGTTGATAATTACGGTGCTTGGGTTTTCCCTGCGGGCAACATTCTCAACTGTAAAGGAATGTTGCTTACCTTCGGCTGTATGGCTCCAGCTTACCTTCAAATTCTTCCCATCTTGGCGAGCTATCAGCATACGCTCCACAACCTTGTCTTCAGCGTAATCGGCTGTTTGCAACGTACCTTCGATTCTTTGACGGGTAAGTTCCGTATTGATATACGGCTTCATATTGTCAATCATAACCTCGAAATTCTGTGGCATAACTTGGAACGAGAAGGTGAAACGGTTCAACTCCTGGGGTACTGCAAACAACTTGGAAAGGTGAAACTCAGCCTCATAAATCTGGCCGTGCTTCATTCTGGAGTCTGGTATGAATTCAACCGTCCGGCGGTCTACCCATACGGTCTTCCCAGTCATCGATGGTGAAAAGGAAAACACGTTGACACTTGTTTCTTGTCCGATGAGTGTTGAATCTACTGCCTCGTTCGCCAGAATAATACGAATGGTGGTACCTGACGAGATTACACCTGCGGTATAAGATGTTATGAATTCACTAAATGCCGGATTAATGTAAGTGTCCGGCTTTTTTTTGCCGCCGCTATTGGTAAAATAGAATATTCCAAAAACAGCAATACCAATTGCCACCACGCTAATGGCAACTTTTTTCCAAGAAAAGCTTTGCATACGAGGAAGAGATTTTAAGGAAGATCGAAAAAATTAGAAACCGCTCTTCTACCGAACGAATTTAAATTGCATGGATGTATGAATCGGATAAAGAATTTGTTTTTCCCTGAACAGGTCGGGGAAGTAAAAAAGCCCCTTATCTGGTAAGAGGCTTCTTTGATATTGGGAGCTAACGAATGAAGGGGCCAAAAATCCCGCCTGCGTCCAGGATGAAATATTCGAAATAATCATTCCCAATGCGTAAGGAATGTGTTACGAAATCTAAACCTAATTTGGAGCCCAAGGCTTCATCGACTAGAAACAAATCAGGATTTTGACACCTTACAGAAATAAATATACAGAGGGGAATGGTTGCAAGGCAATAGGCAACCGCAAAACCCCTACAATCCGGGGGTTTTAACAATGCTCGAAAAAGCCGTTTTTTGACGTCAAAAGGCCCAATTCTTTTGATCCATGAAGTGGTTTGGAGACGGCCGTGTGCGTGTGTGCACGCCAACTTCGTCTGCATGCGGTTAGAAGTGAAGCATTTAAAAAAAATACCAGGTAATGGCAAAAAATATTCAGAATCTAGCTGGTGATCGTGAGCTTTGTTGTCTTTATAAAGCGCTTCGTTTTTGCTTTTCCTCCGGGATACATTGAAATTTTGACGCGGATTACCCCTGATTACTGGGGTTGTAATCCCTGTCTATTTGCGGGATATTTGAAATTGTTTTGTTTGGATTTTTAGGCTAAACCAAAGAGTGAAGACTAATATTACTGTACTCGTAGCAGACGACCATCTATTCATGCGTGAGAGTCTGAGAGCTATGCTTGAGAAAACCCAGTTCGTAAAAAAGATCTACGAAGTCGAAAACGGTCAGAAGGCACAAGAGATACTGGCCCAACACAACATAGACGTTATACTGCTGGATATAAGGATGCCTGTAGTCGATGGCCTTGAGGTCATCGACTATATTCATAAGCTGAAACTCTCAACGCGCATTATTGCTTTGACTGCATTCGACGAAGAAGCGATGATATTCAATCTCATGCGAATGGGGATACATGGAATCTTATTTAAGAAGACAACCCATCAGCAGGAAATCTATACAGCCATTATCACTGTCCTGGAAGGCAAGCATTACTACAATGAAAAAGTAAATATTGTTTTGCAATCCAAGCCCGATGGACTGCAACATCCGCCAAGAATAAAATTAACAGCGCGTGAATTTGAAGTCATTGTGTTGCTGGGGCATGGGCTTAGCACTAAAGACATCGCAGAAAAGCTTTTTCTCAGCGAACATACCATAGAGGGTTACAGGAAAGATATCCTTCGAAAAACAAATACAAAAAATACGAATGAACTAATCCATTTTGCCTTAGGCAATGGCATCATCTCGTCTTAATATCTATAGGAGACAATAAATAATGTTCCCTTTGGAATTTCTTCTGTGATTACAGATGCACCGATTATTTCAGCTCTCTTTTGGATTCCAATCAGGCCCCGCCCTGAATCTTTCTTACCTATGGTAGCCGCCTTTTCTCTTCCTACACCGTCATCCTTGATTTCGACTTTGAGCTGTTTATCCGTCCAAAACATTTTTATATAAATATTCCAGGCTAGCGAATGTTTCATGGCGTTGCTGGTGATCTCCTGAATGATCCTGAAAAGGACAAGTTCAACTTCGCTGCTGAATCTTCTTACCTCACCCATCTCAAGAAATTCGATATGAAATGATCGAAGTTCTCTCAACTGATCACACATCTTCCAAATCGCATGCGAAAGTCCTTTCTCCTGAAAAGTTTCGGGCGCCAAATTCCAGATTATGTTTTGCACACGATTCAGGAGGTCGTTTAAATCGTGATCGATCCGCAACAATAGACTTTTGTTTCGTCCCGAGAGTGTCGGCTCCAGTCGCAGATTTCCAAGGGCCAGCCGCGTTCCCGCAAGCAATTGCGCCAGATCATCGTGAAGATCGTGCGCTATGCGGGCGCGCTCTTCCTCTAACATTTGCTGTTGTGCCTTGAGCACATGCTTAATTTCTTCATTCTCCTTGGCCAGCCCTTCTTCCCTCAATTGACGTCGGGCCGACTGACTCAAATACATGGCCCCCAGCACCGCGAGGAAGGCTACCATTGATAATATCACGAAAATATTGTATTCCATTCACGCTAACGTCTATTCGTGAAAGTTACACGGTATATTGTCGAGCAACAAAACTTTTGGGTTAATTTTGCCCTCGAAACCAACACTGATTGCATGAATGTGTTAGGATATTGTATAGTAATTTTTGATAGGTGACTTAAACCCAGCTTACGTATGGAGGATTTTCTAAATCGCGTTTACTACAATAACACTGTTCAGGACTATCTTATTGCCGCCGGCATAGTCCTTGGAGGCATCTTGTTGCTGAGACTGTTTAGGAAGCTTATTTTAATCCGACTAAGGAAATGGGCAGAGAGAACCGAAACTAGGCTGGATAATTTCGCGATTGATGCTCTAGATAAATTTGCTTTACCAGCTCTGAATTTCCTAATCATTTACGCTGGCATTAGCTACCTGGAATTATCGGAAGAGGCAAATAAAATCGTGAAAGTGGCGGTGGCAATTGTTATCACGTTTTTTATTCTAAGACTAATTTCAACCATTGCCCTACAAGGGCTGAAATCGTATGTGGGAAGACAAGAACAGGGAGAAGAGAAGATCAAGCAGCTCGGCGGAATCATGCTGATAATAAATGCTACGATTTGGATTATTGGCGCCATTTTTCTCTTTGATAACCTCGGTTACAATGTCGGAACAATTATCGCAGGATTGGGTATTGGAGGGATTGCTATCGCACTGGCCGCGCAGAATATTTTAGGTGACTTGTTCAATTACCTTGTAATCTTCTTTGATCGCCCGTTTGAAATAGGAGACTTTATTATCTTAGATGATAAGATGGGCACTGTAGAGTACATTGGCATAAAGACAACACGGCTAAAAAGTCTTTCCGGTGAACAGCTTATTCTTGCAAATAGTGATCTTACCAAGTCAAGGGTTCACAATTATAAACGCATGCAGCGGAGAAGAATTCAGTTCGAAATCGGTGTGGTGTATCAAACAACTATGGAGCAAGTGAAAGAAGTGCCTTTGATCATAAAAGATATAATAGACTCTTTGGACGGCGTTACACTGGATCGAACACATTTCAAAAGTTATGGGGACTTTAGCCTCATTTTTCAGACTGTATACTTTGTCGAAAGTGCCGAGTACAATGTTTTTATGGATAAACAACAAATAATCAACCTGAGAATTTACGAGGAATTTCAAAAAAGAAAGATAGAGTTTGCTTATCCAACGCAATCTATTTTTCTCGCTCCGACGCACAAAGAAAACAATAAGGAACAACTTGTTGGAGAACACAACAGATGAGATTTATTTTTCTGCTGGCGATGCTACAGATGCCGTCCTTTAAGGAGAATCAGGTGAAACAACCTAGGGTACTGCTTGCCTACCAGCAAAAAGAACAGACCGTTCAACAATATTTTAAGAATAAAAAATTGAATGAAAAGGAATTCCACCTGTTTCTCAGAGCATTTAAGAAAGAACAGGAGCTGGAGATTTGGATAAGGGAACAAGACAGCGACGAGTACTCGTATCTTCACACATACTCATTTTGCACCACTTCAGGGACACTTGGTCCCAAGCGAATGGAAGGAGATCTTCAAATACCGGAAGGCGTTTATCACATCAACCACTTTAACCCTCAGAGCAATTTCTATTTGTCGCTAGGTCTTAACTATCCAAATAATTCGGATAAGATCTTAAGCGATAAACACCGACCTGGCGGATCGATTTATATTCATGGCAACTGCGTGACAATAGGCTGTATTCCGATCACAGACGAAAAAATTAAGGAACTTTATGTATTGGCTGTCGAAGCCAGAAATAACGGACAGGAAAAAATTCCCGTTCACATCTTTCCTACTCGTTTGACGAACGATGCGTTGTTGTTTCTCAAAACAAACTATGGAAATTCAGGACATTTCGAGTTTTGGGAAAACTTGAAAATTGTATTTGATGACTTTGAGCAAACAAAGAAGTTAAAGACCGTGAAGGTTAACAGTACCGGCCGATATCAATTTTAATCGGTCTTATCGTGCCTAAATAATTTCCGAATGGCACAATTTAACCAACTTAAACACCGCTATTTTTTTTCCAATACAAGTGTGATCTTATTAAAGTCAGCAGCTGCATTAACTACCTTTCTGAAATCTTCATACCGAGAAGTAGGTGCGTAAATCTCCTTGTAATACTCTTCGATACGAACTTCTAGTATATCTCCGTTCAAAATATAATCTGATCTAAACGAGAAGGGAATTTCATCCTCGTCGTCGTAGGCAATACTAATTCTCAGGTCGTCAAGGTTTTTCACCCGGTAGGTAGGCGGGAGGTGTATTTTGATAATACGATCATACATTCTATTAAAATCATTTTCCACGTCTGACATGCGCTGTTCATCCCTGTACATTTCAAGCTGGGGACCGATAAGCTCTCCCACTTTAAAAAGGATACGCGAGCCTGCCCTTTCTACAAAATGAGCGGATTCAAAGTCTACGTCCACTATAAAATTATCTGACTTGCTTTTAGGGGCTAGAGCCGCAGACCACTTTTTTATTCCTGCATCAGGCGCCGTTTGCTTTGTAATTTGTTCGATCATTGCCACGCGCTGATCTTCAGACATCATTTCATAATAAGGCGCAAAGTAGGAGGCGTTATATCCCCCGAATTCGCGTTTGCTATGAATTCGATTAGACGACAAATCATCGGTAAACACGACTTCCATGTTCAGATTATCAAGATTATGTGAATAGTCCACTGCGGGTATTTCTTCAATGAGGGAAAGGGCAGATTTGACGTCACCAACAGCAAACGGTTTTATGAAAAGACCTTTTTGAGCGGTAAACTCAGGTTGTATAAAGGGATATCTGCACTCAAAAACATAGGGTGCTAAGAATTGCTTCGTTTCAGGAAAGTACAATATATAGTCATCCAGAAATGCCCAGGTATCAAATTCCTCGTCAAACTTAGTGCGCTCCCTGCTGCATGTTAGCACCGGATGGCATTGAATATTTAGCCGTTCAAAGACTCCAAGAAAAAGTCGTGTCATTCCCTGATGAGAAGCTACTTTAACGTTTAGGATAGACGCAACCTCATTGAGCGACTCGCCTCTTCCCTCACTAACCTGTATTACCGCCTTTATTTTCGCTTCCACTTTTCTGATTCGGTCGTCCACCTTTTCTGCAGGATTGTCCTCCAGCGTTTTGACAAACTTGCCGAGCGCCTTTTGATCATCTTTGGATGCTTCAGTGAGAAGCGTATAGAAGGTTTTTGCCGCCTCATCCCATGTGTACAGCCTTGAAGTTGACCGGGCAGTGTTATAAGCCAGTTTGAATTCAATTCGCTTTCGGTTAGCATCAAAATGTGAAAAGGCTTCCGACCTGAGCGCCGGCACATCTTTCATTGATGTTAGGTATACATTCATTTCGTCATTATCCTCCTCTCTTACTTGCGGAAAGTCATGATACACCTTAAAATCAAATTTGAGATGCTCCGGGCACGTAAGCAAGAATGAATTACTTTTTACCGGAACATCAAATTGTAAGAAAACCCTGTCAAAGACAGTGGGCCTCATTTTCCGAACAAAATAATATTCGATTTCACTTCCTAATTCAATTCCCTCAATCGCAAATATTTTGAAAGCTTTTCCGCTCTCCTCATTCTTCAGTTCCTTAAGGTTATTTTCATCAAAATAAATAGACTTGCCTTCCCTATTGATCGCCCTAGCTTTCAACTTCACCAGCTCTATCGCGTTGGACATCGATATTACAATCCGATTGTGTTTTTGGACCGCTTCATTGTTGTTTACGTAGATGATCCTATGTATAGTAGAGTACATAACGAACTCTTTGTCTTCAAACACGTACTCGTACTGGGTATGTTGTTTTAAGATCAATTCCGATAGCATGACATCTTTCTCGGACAAGGGATATCGAGATCTATCCTTCTCCCAATCATACAGTTTAAATTCCTTCGCCTCCAACGTTGTGGAAAAAATCGAGCAAAGTAATGCTCCAAATAATATTACACCCTTCATTTATTTTTATTTTTTCTTTAGAATAATAGACTCTTTATAGGCTTCGCTTAGTGGCTTAACAAATGCATTCCAATGTTCGAATTGATCTGGTTCCATCAACAGATAATTCACATAGAATTTTTTTCGTAACACTATCTTACCATTTTCTGACTTATATTCCGTTTCAAATCCCAGTAGCTCGCCATCGGCCCTGGCGTTGGGAGGTAAGTACTCAACGGTATACCCTTCCGGGATGGTCAATTCGCAGTACTCAAGCTTTTGATATTTGTAGTCACGTTCCTTGGGTGTTTCGCGCAGTGTGAGGTTGATGAAGTCGTTGTAATGCTCCTTATTTAAGTTAAGATTTACGTAAAGCTCGTCTCCAATCTTTTGAAAGTAGTCTCCAATTCGGAAACTGTAATCTATCGTTGTCTTTTTATCACGATCCCTGACGTCAGACAGAACATAATTATCGAGGTAGAATTTATTACTACCCTTTCCTATTAATCTGGTTACATTTCGTTCGATATCCTTCTTCTCTGCGCGATCAAGCGCGTAACCACCAAAAACCTTTGGATAACCACCCAATGAACTTATACCCTTTCCAACGATATGATCTCCATCCAGACGGATGGAAACAGAGTCTACCATGACATTCCGCTCCTTAGCTATTTCCGGAATGGTCTTAATTTCATAACGCTTAGCGTCAAGGCCGATGAGCGCCTCCTTGCCCTGAATCATTGAGGATGGTAACCCAAATGGCGTATGATCACTGGTAGCATCCAAGAAGTAATATTGATTTTCTGAGCCGATATAGGTTGCAATCATATGGTTATCAACTAACGGAGTGGGTAGCTTACTGTACTTATAAGGCAGGTCGCGTGTACCCACCCAAGTAAAGTATGCTTTGACGCCGGCAAGCCTTAACATGTCCACGATCAGGCTCGCCATATCCTTACAATCGCCATATCTCTTTTCACATACATACGAGCCGGTATGAGGGATTAGTCCACGCATTCCTTGTTCAAAGGCGACATATTGAATATTCTCCTGAACCCAGTAAAATACGTTCTTAACGATATCCAACTCAGAGGTGCAGCCACCTTTAATTTTATTGACAATGCTGGTTAGTTCAGGGGATGCATCCTTGCTGAGATCCTTAACAAATGTGTGATACCAGGCATATAAATCATCTAAATTTGACAACACATTGACTCTACCCTTCTTGCTTTCATAAGATTTGATGTAGCAAATTATATGAGGTGCAAAGTATCGCACAGAAGGACTGTCATCCTCTTTCTTTCTCGCAGGCAAATCAATTCCGGTCCACTCGTAAAATTGAAAACCACCCTTCTCGTATTTCCTGAATTGTATAATGGCTTTCGGATCATTGACGACCTCGTAGACCAGTTCAACCTGTTTGGTAGTCCTTATCGTATAAGTACATTTCCCCTGGGGCAGATAGCTCGAAAACATATAGCCTGGTATGAACCGCGAGTCCTTCATGACAGTCTTGTATTGAAGGTGCGTACGGTTACCAAGCGTGACCGAAGGAAAACTGAAAGAATAATGGTAGGAATCATCATAAAAAATGGCATCATCTCGATTATCATTTTTTCTGAAGTCTGTCACAAACATCTCTTTGAATTTATTCTTATCCCAAACGAGAGTTTTGGCTCGGAGATCCCTTACCTGACTAAAATGGGAACCATAAACTTTGCCTGAGGCATATATTTCCGTTTGAGGCTTCAAATGAAGCATATCCTCCAGGACATCGGCAAAGATTTCAAGTGAGTCATTTCGTACTAAGATCGAAAGCACCTCAGCACGTTCCACAAATACAGCAGGTGCATCCGGGAACTTTGACTTATAAAGCTTAAACAAATCCGATACCTGAGCCGGAGCAGTAAGGACAGCGTTGACCAAAAGGAATATGCAGAAGTAAAACTTGTTCATAGCGTAACCATCGGGATAGGTAATTCCCATTTTATACGTCTAACCCGCAGGCGGTGACCCGCGAACGACAGCAATGCAAGCTTTGGATGTTGACACTAGTTGTAGAAACCGCTACAACGGCGGGAAATGGCCAAAAACGGCTCATTGAAAAACAAAAAAAGCTTCAATAAAGAAAAAAAGAATTGCCCTACCCTGGAATAGGAAAACAAAAAAATAAACCCCTCTGTAAGAAAAGAGGGGTTTTCGTTAAAAAAGCAAAAATCTTCTAAACACGGGCTTCCGTCTTGTTCATTACCTTAGTTTGGATCTGAATAGATTCTTGATGAATTAGCTTAAGCAAGTCACTGGTAAATTCAGCATTTAATCCCATCGCTCTACCGAGTGTAACGCGCGTTTGAATTATCTCCTCCCATCGAGAAACCTGAAGAATCGTCACTCCATTTTCTTTCTTATACTGACCAATCTTTTCTGATATTTTCATTCTGGCTGCGAGCTTCGACATGATTTCATCATCCAGGTGGTCGATCTCCTCCCGTAATATGCTGAGGGTGTCTTTAAATACTTTATTGTCTGAAGAGACTGAACGAACAACTAAGCCATCGATGATCTTGGAAAGTACTGCTGGTGTTACTTGTTGTTTCGCATCGCTCCAAGCTGCATCAGGGTTTATATGTGCTTCAATCATTAGTCCAACCATATCCAGATCCAGCGCCTTTTGAGCGATGAACGAGATAAGTTCACGATTGCCGGCGATATGACTGGGATCGCATATGATATCAAGTTCAGGAATTCTTGTTTTTAATTCAATGCTCATGTCCCACATAGGCGCATTTCTGAAAGGGCCTTTTTCAAACGCTGAGAATCCGCGATGGATAGCCGCGAGTTTCGTTATACCTGCTTTGTTCAGCCGTTCCAAGGCACCGATCCAAAGTTCAAGATCGGGATTGATTGGATTCTTCACCATAACAGGTATGTCGACCCCTTTTAGTGCGTCGGCAACTTCCTGAACGGAGAAAGGGTTGACGGTAGTGCGTGCTCCGACCCAAAGGATATCTACCCCCGCCTTCAAACATGCGTCAACGTGCGCGGCATTCGCCACTTCGGTTGTAACTGGTAACCCTGTTTCTTTCTTAGCCTGAATCAACCACTTCAATCCTTCGGCACCCGAACCCTCATACTGGCCCGGCCGTGTACGCGGCTTCCAAATTCCCGCCCGAAGTGCGTGTATTTTACCCGTGGCAGCCAATTGTTTGGCAGTAGCAATAGTTTGTTCTTCTGTTTCTGCGCTGCAAGGTCCGCTAATTAGAATGGGTTTGCTGGCGGTGGGTAACCATTTTGAGATGGATTCAAGCTGCAATGCTTTTTTCATATTGGTTATTTTATTTTTCTTCGACTTGTTTGATTTGTTTGTATTCTATTCCGCTTAGAATTTCTCTAATCCTGTTAGCGTCCTTCATGATACGATGCAATTCCTTACCATCGCGTTTCATCAGGTAATACTGAAATTTCTGCAAGTGCATGATGTACTCCAGCAGCGCCTGACTCAGGTACTCGGCATTTTGTTCAAATATCGGCGCCCACATATCGGGAGAGCTTTTCGCAAGACGCACCGTCGAAGCGAATCCGCTCCCGGCAAGTGCAAATATATTTTTTTCGTCGCGTTCAATATCTAAAACGGTTTGTCCCAATAAGAATGAGCTTACGTGCGACAAGTGCGAAACATAGGCCACGTGTCTATCATGTTCCTCGGCTTCCATAAAGATCGTACTCATACCTAGCTCTGTAAAAATCTGTTCAGCCGCCTTAAGGGCCTCCATTGATGATCTATCCTGCTCACAAACTATATTGGTCTTTCCCCTGAACAATCCTTCAAAAGCAGCCTCCGGCCCCGAGTTTTCCGTGCCGGCAATGGGATGAGATGCAATAAACTGACCGCGCTTATCGTGGTGAGATACAGATCGGCAGATCATTCTTTTTGTGGACCCCGTATCTATAACAATTGCCTTCTTCTTAACGGCGTCCAGAACGGACGGCAATAGTTGGCTCAACGCATTGACAGGTATAGACAATATCACCAGATCAGCTGATGAAATAGCGGTACCCTCATTCTCAATCCTGTCAACCAACCCCAACGATACGGCTTTCCGGGCATTCACGGGATTTAATTCCACACCGACAATCTCTGTTGCGATGCCAGTTTTCCTGAGATCAATCGCCATTGACCCGCCTATAAGTCCGACACCAATTACCGTTGTTTTCATATTAAGCGCTTGTGTTAAGATGAACTTTAGGTGTTGAAGGATTGCTCTCAGACGTTGAGTTCAGAAACTTATCAATACGGATTAATGCCTCTTGCAACATCTGCTCGGTACAGCACAAGGAAACGCGGATGTACCGCTTACCAGCATCTCCAAAAATAAAACCTGGAGTAATAAACACCCTCGTACCGTAAAGAATCTGGTCTATCCACTTTTCGACGTCAGCGATTTGGTCAGGTGCCTTGGCCCAAACGAAAAGTCCTGACTGTTCCCTCGAATACGTACAGCCTAACCGTGACAATAATGTACATGCCACTTTTTTCCTTCTGGCGTATAGTGCATTTAGCTCGGTAAACCATGCTTCGCCGCTCTTCAGAGCTTCCACCGCTGCATGCTGGAGTCCCAAGAACATTCCCGAGTCCATATTGCTTTTCACTTTCAATACAGCGTCGATGTATTCCTTTCGGCCCGTTACCCAGCCGATTCGCCAACCGGCCATGTTATGCGATTTACTAAGAGAATTCAATTCTAAGGCAACCTCATTGGCTCCGTCTATAGAAAGAAGACTCATGGGTTGATCATTAAGGATCAAACTATATGGATTATCATTTACGATCAAAAACTGATATTCTCTCGCAAGGTCGACCAACTCCTTTAATTCGCTCGTGGAAGCTGTCCTGCCTGTTGGCATGTGAGGAAAGTTAATCCACATCAATTTCACGTTTGAAAGGTCACTTTTCCTCAGAGCCTCAACGTCAATTCCCCAGTTTGAATCTTCCTGTAAGGTGTAGGTCCTTAACTTTGCGCCAACAAGTTTTACCACAGACGAATACGTCGGGTATCCTGGATTTGGTATCAACACCTCGTCACCGTCATTTACGAAGGCCATTGTAATATGCATGATGCCTTCCTTCGAACCTATGAGTGGAAGGACCATCGATTCCGGGTCAACCCTCACGCCGTAGACACTCTCATAGAAGTCGGCGATACTCTGACGCAACTGAGGTATTCCCT
>JAICGJ010000078.1 GCA_025923195.1 Chryseolinea sp. | reverse complement strand
CCCTGGCAGTTAATAATCTCGGCAAGCTTGATGTATATCAATATGTATATTTCCTCGCGTTGCACGCACAGAGGCATCTGAGGCAGATGGAGAAGGTTGAAGCGGATTTTATAAAGTGTTTAAGTGTTTAGGTGTTTAGGTGTTTATGTTTCGGAACTTCGAAATGTTTAGGGTTAAGTTGCGTGTGTCTGTGTTGAAATCAACTTCGCGGCAGTAGGAAGTTACTAAAACAAATTCTTACTACCAGACCGGCGGCCAACAACATAAACACTTAACCACCTAAACACTCAAGCACCTTCACCGCCACCACACGGATTTCGGGAATAAAGCCTCCTGCAACAAAACCGGCTCACCAATCCTTGGCGTGGTGATGGGAACGTGCTGGTCGTGTGCCGCAAGGGTTACTCGTTCTATTGGATCTATCCACGGGTGTCGGGCAAGCGTGAATGCTCCCCAATGTATGGGCATCATTAATCTACCTTTAAGGTCAATCGCAGCTTGAACCGTTTGTTCGGGCATCATGTGAATATCTTGCCAAAGTTCATTGTATTGTCCGCACTCCAGCATAACAAAATCAAATGGTCCGAACCGGTTTCCAATTTCCTTAAAATGGGGACCATAACCGCTGTCGCCGCTGAAATAGACATTGGTGCTATCAGTCTTTACGACCCACGATGCCCATAAAGTTGTAAAGTTGTCCGAAAAGCGTCGCCCCGAAAAATGACGTGCGGGCGTACAAATAAATGTGAAGCCATCGTGACTTGTTTCCTTCCACCAATCGAGCTCAGTGATCTTCTCGGAACTGACACCCCATGCGATTAGATGCGCGCTTACGCCCAGGGGTACATAAAACCTGCCTACCTTATTTTTTAACTTGACGATCGATTGGTAATCGAGGTGATCGTAATGATCGTGGGATAATACAACAGCGTCCAGATACGGTATTTTTTCGATCGGAATAGGGAGTTCCTCGCTATATCGTTTCGGGCCCAGTAATGGATGCGGTGCAGGCGATTCTCCCAGCATCGGATCAAAGAAGATCTTTTTCCCCTCCAATTCTAGCAAACAGGCTGAATGTCCGAACCATGTAAGCCGCTTCATGGCCGGCGGTTTCCTCATAATTTGCAGAGAATCAATTTTTTCGATCTCAAGTGGAGCCTCAGGTTCGAGACCTGGCAATTCCTTGAAGAAAAAATTGTAAAGAATTTTTATAGTGTTCACAAATCCGAGATCCAGTGAAGTTGGTATCAAATTCACGAAAATACCATCGTGATAATGAGGAGACTTGGCATATTGGATTTTTTGTGCTTCGAAGGGCGATGCGCCAAATTGCGGGCTGACGTTGACAAAAATAACACCCGTAAGTACCAAGATTCCAACAATTGCAACTAAAGCAATGCCCAAAAGCTTAGCTATTCTTTTTGCTGCTCTCATGGATTGGTAAAAGGTGTTTAAGTGTTTGGGTGTTTGGTGTTTAAGTTTCTGATATTTACTCGAGACCAAACATAAGCACCCAAACACTTAAACACCTAAACACTTCAAATACATTTTTCTCCAATTTTTTTGTAACCATCCTAATCGCTTCGAGTATCTTAGGCAAAGGTGAAACAAATCAGTTATGAAAGGAACTTCATTGGGTGAATTTGAAGAGCTCGTCTTGCTGTCTGTGGGCGCGTTGTTTGACGATGCGTATGGCCTCGCTATCCTCGATGATCTCCAAAAAAAGACATCGCGAAACGTTTTGATCAGCTCGGTGCACAAAGCCTTAGTTCGTTTGGAGAACAAAGGTTATCTCCGGTCGAGGATGGGCGGTGCTACCAATGTCAGGGGTGGGAGGGATAAGCGGTTGTATACACTTACACCAGCTGGTGTGAGCGTACTCAATGAGGTCAGGGAACTCAGGAATTTGATGTGGAAAAACGTTCCGAAGATTTTTTGGGAAGGAGGTAAAGCGTGAGTAAGCAGCCTACACCGCCCAAGTGGGCTATGCGTTTTTTTCAGTGGTATTGTAATGACCATCTGGCGGAAGCGGTCTTGGGAGACCTAATTCAACTCTACGAGAGGAGATCTATGTCGATCGGAAAACAACGTGCTGATCTCCTTTTCATCTGGAATATAGTTCAATTCATTCAGCCATTTGCCATAAGAGAGAAAACGCGACAGTCACATTTAAACCTCATTACCATGTATAGAAATTATTTTACAATTGCCTGGAGGAACATGTCAGGACAAAAAATGTACTCGTTTATCAAGGTTGGCGGATTTGCACTTGGACTGGCAACCTGCATCGTGATCGCGCTCTTTATTCGACACGAACTAAGCTTCGATCGACATTATGAACATGTTAATGATATCTACAGAATCTACAATCAAACTGAAGGTCCCGAGCCTGGTAAATGGACTGCTTTTCCTGCGCCTTTCGTACCCTTGCTAAAGTCAAGTTTTCCTGAGATTTCACTAGCGGCACGGTTAATACCATACAATTGGTATAATGCCGGCAATAACCTGGTGCGAAGAGACGATCAAATTGAGAATACGTACGAGGAAGGATTCGCATATGCCGATCCGGAACTTCTTGAGATTCTAGAGGTACCGATGGTGTATGGCAACCGGGCTAGCGCACTGCGCAACCCGAACACTATTGTGCTTTCAAAAGAAAAAGCTGAAAAGTATTTTCCAGGACAAGATCCTACTGGCAAGATTATCGTATTGAATGATGACGTTAAAAACCAAACACTAACCGTTGGCGGCGTGATGGAGAACTTCCGTCCGACATCGCATTTGCAATTTGACTTTTTCATAACGCTTTCGGGGGAGGAGTTCTGGCCGGGTGAACAAACGAACTGGTGTTGTTGGAACTATAATCCATATATCAAATTGAGGGCTGGAACAGATCCTGCGGAATTTGAATCCAAGATTTTGTCCTTGAAGAAGGTTTACGTGGACTACCTGGTTAAAGAAAAGAACCAGCATGTAGACGATGTTCGGAAATACCATTCATTCAAGTTGCAACCTGTCAAGGACATCCACTTGTATTCTGAAGGTATACACGATATCATCCCGCATGGTGACATACGGTATATCTGGATGTTTGGGGGCATCGCGATCTTTATACTTGCGCTTGCGTGTATCAACTTCGTTAATCTTTCAACGGCAAAGTCCGCGAACAGGGCCAAGGAAGTCGGACTGCGAAAGGTTGTTGGTTCTTATCGTTCGTCACTTGTCCGCCAGTTCCTTAGCGAATCTGTTTTGTACAGCCTGATATCTTTTCTGCTTGCCCTTGCGATCCTGGCTATTGGACTACCATACTTCAATAAGCTCGCAGGGAAGACAATTGATGTACCGTGGAATGAATGGTGGTTCTTTCCAGCCGTGATTGGTTCAGCCTTAATGGTTGGTATTATAGCGGGGCTGTATCCGTCATTTTACCTTTCGTCCTTCAAACCCATCGATGTACTCAAAGGCAGTGTAGCCCGAGGCATGAGGAATTCCAGTCTTAGAAGCGTGATGGTCGTATTTCAATTCACAACTTCCATCGTACTCATAATCGGTACGTTTATTATTTACAAGCAGATGAACTTCATTCTCACAACAAAGATCGGTTATGATAAGGATCAAATCATTATGGTTCATGGAATCAACACGCTCGACAAGCAGCAACAAACCTTTAAGGATGAATTGCTTGCGCTAGCCGATGTGGAAAATGTTACGCTTACGCAGTACCTGCCGGTAGAAGGAACCAAGCGCGATATGAATCAATTCTGGCGCGAGGGAAAATCCCAGGAGGAGAAAAGTCATGGTGCACAGGTATGGCATGTTGATGAAGATTATATCAGCACGATGGGAATGAAGCTTCTAAGCGGCAGGAATTTTAAGAAGGAACTTGCATCCGATTCGAGCGCAATGATAATCAACCAGGCTATGGCCAGAGAATTCGGATTTGATGAGCCTTTGGGCCAACGCGTGATGAATTGGCGTACGTGGAATATCATTGGCGTGGTCGAAGATTTCCATTTTGAAAACATGAAAGGAGAGATTGGACCGTTATGCTTTGTCAGAGGTAATTGGGGAAATATTGCCGCCGTCAAGGTCAGCACTGATGATATGCATAAGGCGATCACGTCTATCACCGAGACATGGAAAAAATTCATGCCTCATCAGGCCATCCGTTATACGTTCCTGGATGAAAGCTATGCCCGGATGTACGACGATGTACGTCGGACCGGAAATATATTTGCAAGCTTTGCCGTGTTGGCTATTATTGTTGCCTGCCTTGGGTTATTTGCGCTTTCAGCATTTATGGTAGAACAACGCAATAAAGAGATCAGCATCCGGATTGTGTTGGGTGCGTCGCTGCAAAATATTTTCAGATTGCTCACCGATCAGTTCATAAAACTTGTGTTGATTTCTTTTGTACTATCTGTGCCGCTCGCGTGGTATATTATGCAGAAGTGGCTGCAGGATTACAAATACAAAATTCAAATAGGGTGGGAGGTTTTTGCAGCTGCAGGGATAATTTCGGTAATGATTGCATTGCTGACCGTGAGCTACCAGGCAATCCGTGCTGCCCTCGCTAATCCTGCCACAAATCTAAGGTCTGAGTGAGGGGATTAAGTGCTGAGGTGTTGAAGTTCGAAGTGTTGGAGTTTCTGGCAGCCGATAGCGCATACGGAATTACGGTTGGTGGTTGGGCACTGCACGGATGGGGCGTGATCCGCACCTCCTCTTTGCGCAGACCTTCGGATAACTTGCAACTTCAACACTTCGAACTTCAACACCTCAACACTTCTACTCCGCCCGCAACGACTTCATCAAATTTGCCGAAGCTGTGGCGATGGTCTGAAAACCGATTGTTGCTAAGGAGATGATGACCAACACAGCCGTTGGAGCCAGCAAGAGGATCCATTCGACATTGACATGAAAAACAAAATTGTTCAGCCAGCGTTGAGCGCCGATATAGACCAACGGTAGGGTGACGATATTAGCAACGACGATAAGCACCAGCGAGTCGCGCGAAAACAAGTAGACCATGCCTGCCAGTTTGCCACCCAATACCCGGCGAATCGCAATTTCTTTTGTGCGCTGCGCAATAACAAATGTTGACATCCCGAATAAACCCAGAGACGCAACGAATACGGCGAGAGTGGAGAATAATCCAAAGACTTTTCCGAATTGCTGATCAGAGGCATACTGCCTGTTGAAGTAGTCGTCCAGAAAAAAATATTCGAACATATTTCCCGGAAACAACTTTTCGTAGTGATCCATGATGTACGGGACGACGTCCCCGCGATTCGTGATGTTCAGCGTGGTATATTGCCCGAAATAATTGTGTACCGGAAAGAAGATGATCGGATCGTAATCTTGCTTCAGGGACCGCTGGTGGTGATTGTCCACGACGCCGACTATCTTTCCCACCCAATCATCCTTGGAGCCCAAACCGAAATAAAATAATTGATCCACGGCATCGGCAGCCTCTTTGTATCCGATCGCCTGTACGGCTTTAAGATTCAGAATAATTGGTACCGGTGTCGTACGCAATTCTGGACGAGGAATGTTTTCTTCTTTGCTGAAGTTACGACCTTCTAAAAGCTCTATCCCGTAGGTGGGAATGAATTCATGGTCGATATAAAAATGTTGCGCAAGAAAATTCCCTTCAATACCTGCTTTTATATTGCGGATCCAGTGCGACTGCGTGAGGAGTTTGCCAGGGATTTCGCTGGTGGACGCTACGCTATGGATATTCGCGTGTTGCTTCCACGTAGTCTTCAGGACGTTCATTCGCATTGTAGCTGTCGAATCCGTTACGCGCGGGGCTTTTACTACGAGTAGCTGATCCGTTGCGTATCCAAGATCCTGATTCCGCATAAATTCAACTTGCCGGAAGACAACGATCGTTCCAGCCATTAGGGCAATTGAAATGATGAACTGTATACCTACCAGTGACTTTCGCAGGGCAATTCCGGATTTTGTTCCAAAAAATTTTCCCTTCAGTATACTGGACATCCGGAAGGAGGAAAGCACGAAGGCGGGATAGAGGCCGGCAAGAAATGATCCTGCGAGGAAGGTGCCAGCAAAGAGTGCCCAGAATGACGCCTCAGCCAGCAAGGGGCTTTCATAAAATCTCGAGCTGATATTTTTTCCCGTGAGGCCCATGAAGGCGGGCCATGCAAATGCCACAATTCCCAATGAAATTATAATGGCCATAAAGTTCAGCAATGCCGATTCGAAGAGGAATTGTCGTATCAGCTGCGACCGTGACGCGCCCGCCACTTTGCGGACGCCCACTTCCAGCGACCGTTGAATCGATTTTGCCGTGGAAAGGTTGATATAATTAACCCACGCGATTAGGACGATGAGTCCAGCGATAATCATCAGAAAATAAACATTCTGTGCACTACCATGCACGACGCGTTCCTTCGTCATGGCAGATGAATGAAGGTGAATATCAGTAATGGGTTGGATGTGGAACCGTTCCGTCCATTCCATTTCCTTCATTCGAGCGCCCATAACCTGCTGGACAAATGCCGGAAGCTTGGCTTCAAATGCTGCGACATTTGCTTTTTCGTCCAGCTGTATATACGTATAGAATTCGGGCCATTTCCACGATGAGCGATGGTCAGGGCCATTGTTGGCATTGTAGGAAAGGAAGGACGACATCAGGATATCAAATTGAATGTGAGAGTTATCAGGGATGTCCTCAAATACGCCGGTCACTGTAACCGGTCTGCGGCCATCGAGCCTTAAGATTTTTCCTATCGGGTTCTCAGATCCAAAAAATTTATAAGATAAGCTTTCCGAAATCGCGGCGTCGTTGATAGTACTCAGGCATTTTTTGGGATCTCCATATACAAATGGAAATGAGAAAATGCTTAGAAAAGCAGGGTCGACGTCATAAACTCTTTCCACATTAAAAACTTTAACTCTACCATCATTATCTTCATAAGACCAAGATGTTATTTCACCCATAAAAAGTGATTGATGAAGCATTCTGGTGAAACTTTTCACTTCCGGGAATGCGGCCTTAAGTGCCGGACCGGTCGCGGGGTGGTTGGCGGCGATCAAGGTCCGAGACGACTCCTGAATTCGCTCCAGCGTTACCCTGTAAATGTTGCATCCGTTGTGATGAAATTGATCATAGCTCTTTTCAAAATACACATACTGCACGATCATAAAGGATCCTGCTAAACCGATTGCAAGACCGGCAATATTGATAATCGAAAACACTTTGTTGCGTAGAAGATTGCGCCATGCGACCGTGAGATAATTCTTGAACATCTCGAGTTCTTTTGGAGATACCGAAGCTAGGGAAAAATGTGTTTAGGTGTTTAAGTGTTTATGTGTTTAAGTTCCGTATATCCGAAGGGACCCTTACCAGTTTGAAATCGCGCGACTTTGCGGCCAGAAACCTAAACACGTAAACACCTAAGTACATTAACACATTAAAATCACCATATTCGAAACTAAAACCTAAAACACTTCAAAAATGAAAAGACGAAGTTTTATAGGCGTTGCTGGTAGCGCTATTGGCGGCGTCATGTTACCTAAAAGTCTCTCGGCAGAGCGCGTTCCCTCAGTTGGCGCTACCGACCCGAAGCGGAAGATTGTTGCCTATGGTGCGGGTTATAATCCGCCGTTTATCAGGTTTGTCGCATCACTGACTGGCAAGCAAGTGCCTCGCATATGCTATTTACCAACAGCGTCGGCTGATGGGTCCACGGGGATAATACGGTGGTATGAGGTCTGCGCTGAACTTGATGTCCGGCCTTTTGTCCAGAAAATGTTTATCAATAGCTACGAGCAGAAAGAGTCATTTGAGGATGTTCTTCTCAGCATGGACGCCATTGTTGTTGGTGGCGGAAACACACTGAACATGATGGCCATTTGGAAAGCGCAGGGAGTAGACATTATACTTAAAACTGCATGGGATAAAGGCATCGTATTGGCTGGCGGCAGCGCGGGTTCATTGTGTTGGTTCGAGGAAGGCACCACTGACTCAAGGCCGAAAGCCTTGAGCAAGGTGACTTGTCTGGGTTTCATCAAGGCCAGCCACTGTCCGCACTACGATGCAGAGGAGCAACGCCGGCCTTTGTATCACAAGTACATTAAGGAGAAAGTGCTCAAACCAGGTTATGCATGTGACAACAAGGCGGCCATTTACTTTGAAGACAACGAGGTTAAGCAGGTACTGGCCCTGAATGAAGAAAGCAATGCCTATTATGTGTATGAAAAGAACGGAAAAATAGTGGAAGATAAGTTGCCGAAGCAGGTATTGGGGGGATGAAGTGTTTAGGTGTTTATGTGTTTACGTGTTTATGTTCTGCATATCCAAATGAACTGCCCTGAAGATCGGTTTGATTTCCCCACACCTAGCGGCCAGAAACCTAAACACCAAAACACTTAAACACTTAAACACCAGGAGGAAGGGATTCGATTTATTTTCTTAATTTAAAGTATTAAACCTGTTAACGTTGTCTCAAATTAAATCTATACTGGGTCAATTATCAGCTCACGGTATATCTACTATCGTACTGATTGCATTTTGCTTTGCATATCATAATGCATTCCCACAACGGAAGTATTATGAATACAACAACCCCGAAGCCTTAAAGCTCACCAGTAAAAGAATAGAAATGCTTACGTCTGCAGAGTGGCAGGCTAACGAAATGCACCTGATGATGAGAGGCGATAAATACACATACCGTCACCGTGAAAGGATCTTGTACAAGCCGGATGGAACTTATGCTGCAGGCAGCCTGGAAGGGAATTGGAAGATCGTGTACAACCGGTATTTAATCCATACTCCAACTTCCCAAAAAGTGCCTGATCAGGATCATTCCGTTGTTGGGATTTATAGTATCACGTCTTTGAACGATAGCATACTGACCCTTACGAAACTTCACAGTAGCACTCGCGACATGACGACCAGAATTTCCTTTGTAAAACAGACCGAAAAAAGGCGAGAGGATAGCAAACTGTCACAAGCGCCAAATTCTGTTTCAGAAAGAAGAAGACTCTCTGCTTCAGAAATTGATTCAATAAGGTTCCTTTCAAAGGAAGAGCTTTTTATAAATAATTGGGCCATCAACAACGACACTGTGTACTTGCCCATATCCGATACGTTATACAGGATCAGCATGAATTCCGACGATCCGTTAAGGAAAGTTAAAATCTTTAAAGAAGACGAAAACGTCGGATATTTTGTAATTGCAAGAAGATTTACGCCCCCTTCAAATATCGTAACCACCGTCGATTCTCTGGCGATGGATTTCATAAGAACACATCGTGAAGATCATAGCGGACCGGAAATTACCGACATCGAACCTTACTTCAGGCAATACATTGGATACGATGATGGACATGGTAACAGAGTCATTTACCTCAACGCTTTTTGCAGATATCATCGCGACTGGAAAAGCAAAATCGTAAGCGACCCATGTCATTTTCGGATTTATGTTAATCTGACTAAAAACGAATGTTTTGGGCTTCACGTTAACGATTAATGTGTTTAAGTGTTTAGGTGTTTAAGTGTTTACGTTCCTGCCTTCCAGAATTTTTGCTATATAGCTGGGGATTCAGGTGTCCAAGCTGGGATATCCGAAACCTAAACACATACACCCCTAAACACATTATGTCTCGTTCAACGCCTGCACCGGATTTGAATTCGCAGTACTCCAAATCGTCGCACTCGTCGACATGATGCCGATCAGGAAAACGAATAAAGAGGCGAGCAAAATCGTAACGAGGCTCACGCTTATATGCTGTGCATAGAGGTCCGATAGCAATGCGTCGGTAAGCGTATAGCCACCCCATCCCCCCAGTACTGCTGCAGTTAAAAGTATGAGGACAAATTCAATATTGATAAGTTTCAGTATGCTGAGAACTGAAGCACCAAGAACTTTTCTTACGCCGATCTCTTTTGTTCTACGGTGGATGTTGAGGTTTGCCATAGAATACAGTCCGGAAACAGATAAGACGCATCCCAAGATTGTCATGAAAAAGAATATACGGCTTAGGTTCCGATTGTATTGGTTTGCTTCAAGATAGACTATATCTTGTTGAAGATCGGTTCGCAGTGGTTTACCTGGAAAGAGTTTCTTCCATTGCTGGTCAATATATCGCTTCGTCTCCGATAGGGTGGAAGCTTCTGCTCTAATGACCAATATTTGGTATTGATCGGCCTTTGCTAACCTGTAAACATAGTTTTCGGTGTTATCGCTTTCTAAGTCGGTAAGATGATCACTAACCACACCTATTATCGTCAGCGTCTCGCCCTCAACTTCAACTTTTGTTTCGAGGGGATCGGTAAGCTGGTTGCGCCTGACAAAATTTTCATCGACGAGGATGGAGCGATGATCAAGCGTATCCCTTTCGTTAAATAGTCGTCCGTCAACAAGCTTCAAACCTACCGTTGCGAAGTACTCACGTCCGACGTCATAGACAGCGGCCTTAAATTCTTTAGAAGCAATCCGGGCAGGTCTTTCCCCTGCATTAATGAAGGCAAAATGATGAAAAGAAGGGGAGCTGCTCTCAATTCTAGGGTTCGAACTGATCGCATGGCTAAGTGCCTCAGCTTCATGGCGCCCTTGTATCAATGCTGTGATTAGCATTTCCTTATCATAGCCGAAGCTGATCTTGTCCTGGTACGTAGCATTTTGGGTGAATACGGTTCCAGCGATGAGCACCATGATCGAGAGTGAGAACTGTGCAACCAGCAGTGTGCTTGTAAACCAATTTGTGCCGCCATGGGTTTTACCACTCCTAAATAAGAGAAGGGGGCTTTGTCGGCTTCCAAAAAGTGCTGGATAAATCCCAGCGAGTAATGCGCTGCTAAAAAGGAGGATCAACAAAGCAATCACGATGTTCATGCTGTTCAGCTCCTTCATTCCGTAAGGAAGTTCCCACATCGAGGCGAACCGAGGAATGACGAATAGAGCCATCACAAACCCAATGCCTACCGACAATGTTACCGTCAGCGTTATTTCAATAAAGAACTGTAGGCCGATCTGCAGACGGCTCGAGCCGGCGACTTTGCGAACGCCGATTTCCTTCATCCGCTTCATGGATAGGGCAAGGGTTGTATTTGTAAGATTGAAACAGGCGATCAGCAGAATAATGCCGCCCAAACTCATGAAGATGGCTAAGGCTATGAAAGGTATAGGCAAGTGAAGGTCAGATTGGCGCACGTCGTTCGGGGAGACGCGCTTGCTGAACGGGATCAGCTCGTAGCGCGCTGAACGTGAATCGGGACGGAATTCATTGCGCAGCGTAGTATATTTCTTTAGCTGGTTAGCGACGATGGTTGCTGACGAGATTTCGGCAAGTTCAAATAGTGTTGATGCCGTGTGGGCCGTCGCCCAGTCGTTTTCTTTGAGATTATAGATATCGAGATAGTTTTCGATACGCATCAGGATATTTTCAGTAAATGTCGAATTGAATGGCACATCCTGGAGAACGCCACCCACTACGACATTCAACTGAATGTTATTGATGCTAGCCACCATTGCTTTTCCGATAGGATCTTCATCTCCGAAATACTTGTGAGCAAATTTTTTGCTGAGAAAAACAGAATTCTTGTCAATAAAACTTTTGTAAGAGCCGCTGACTAGGGTAGGGGCAAACATGTCCATGAAGTCCGCGTCGGCAAAGAAAATAGTCTCATGAAATCCTTTCTCCCCATGGCTTAGATAACCGCCGTCACTGCAGAATCTTGAAAAGCGTGTAATACCAGCAATATCATTTATGGCAGCGGGGCCAAGCGCCATCGGCGCAACAAGTTCCTTGAAATTGTCTCCGTCCGTACCCTTCCGGTGATGAATCACCTTGACAATATTCTTTACCTTGTCTCCATCTACGGAACTATCAAACTCGATGTTGTAAGCAACCAGGAGGTATGCTGTCATTGCGCAGGCGACGGCAATACCCATGCCCAACATGTTGATCAGGAGGTACATCTTATTTTTCAGCAGTTGCCGGACCGCTACGGTGAGATAGTTTTGCAGCACAGGATATCGCGTTGGGTGGATTAAAATCCGTTAGACGCAAATGCTTATAGGAAGGTTACTGGGGAGGGTTCAGGTGCGAAGTGTTGAAGTGCGGAGTGTTGAAGTTGCAGGATATCCGACGGCTAATACTACCAGCCGACATATAGGGTATTCAGGGTCTTAATCCTGAACACTTAAACACCTAAACACTTCAAGCGGGCGACTCCAACACCCCGCACTTTAACACTTCAATACTTTTAAAATCCCGTAATATTCCTTGCCGTTCCCGTCGCCATATCAAGCATGTATAAGTCTGACGGTCTTCTTCGCGAACCGATGAACGGAGCGACAAGTCCTCCGGAGCCGGAATAAGCTTCGCTGAAACCGTCGGACGAACCGCTTGAAATCTTAGAGGGTCCGTTGAAGTAAAATGTGTCGTTGCGTTTCATCAGTTCATGAAACTCCTCGTGGTATAAAATGTACAACTTGTTATCGCGCGCATATCCATAGAGATTGGGAACTTCCGTTACGACGTCACCACATTTTACTGTAAGGGGTGAAGTGGATTTCACCTTGCAGTCAATGCTGATAGAAGGCTGATTGTTGATGAATTCCTCATAGGAAGCAAAGTACCCGTCCTTAATGCGTTTGTCGGTCAAAATTGGCATCGACAATGGCTCGCGCAAGACCAAATACGGATCCGATAGTTCTTCCTTTGTAAAGGCCAAATCGGGTTTTGGTTCATGCTTCTGCTTGCTGAAAATGACAAGCGCGTCTTCAAATGTATTGACGAGATTTTCGGCCTGCTTGTACGTCACACCAATACCAACAGGTTCTGCTGACGAAAAAACGCTGGTGATATAATAGTAAAGATTGTCGTAGCGGATGAAGAAATCGATGCTGACTTCCGCCTTACCAGTTTCGGTAAAGATGGTGGTATATTCGGAGATCTTAAGTACCGTAAAGCGGATAGCCAGTCCGCGATCCGGGGAATAGAGGCCGGAGGTTTTTAGCAAGTCCTCGATTTCAGTCATTCCTGGTTTTTCGAACACAGCAAACCTCGGTCTGTTGTTGAGACCAGTTTGAACAACGCCGAGACTCTTGTTGTCTTTGCGGGCGTCGAAAATTTCAGAAACAGAAAGATTAATTTCATCGGTGTTAAGGATGAATTCATCAAGTGATATCGGATATAGTTTTTGGGCATGAACATTGAATGATGCGACGAGCAATAGGATAGCAAGCGTTGCTTTGCCACGGATTTGGCGGTGGCAATACATGACGGTTAGGGTTTGAAAGTGGTGTGGATTACGGATCCACGTAACTATAGTACGACAGTATTAAATCTAGGAGGGGAAAACCACTATTGCCAATGATGGAAGTTTTGAAAGTTCGAGAGTAAAATCATCATCAATAATTCCGTTTTGGAATTTTGTCCCATTATTAATACGGATTAATGAATTGATCCTGATGTAGACAAATAGATCAGGGCGCCAGATGACGCCCGAGTATTAGAAACTCAAAGGTTACCCTTTAGAAAATCATCCGGTATAAGGTATAAAGTTTATAAGCGTTGGCATTCAGGGCCGCAACAATGAAAAGGATTGCGAGCATTGCTTTCTCTTGGATTTGGCGCTGGAGATTCATAAAGGTTACGGTTTTATGAACGTGAAGTGGATTTATGGATCCACGTAAAACAACAAATAAATTTACCAGCGGCCACGCACGATACAAATGATCAAAGTTATGTGATGTGAAGAGTTAAATCATCGTCGATAATTCCGTTTTGAAATTTTTTCCCATGGTTGGACAAACCAGGCCTTCGCAAGAATATCCCACGCACAAATGAATAGTCTGAGGGTTTCTTAAACACCTAAACACTCAAACACTTAAACACCTTAAAACACTTAAATATCTCATTCCGGAAATGGGCGGAATTTTTTGCGCACAGGAAAGGTCCGATTCAGCATGTCAGGGGTCCGGTTTAGAATTGTGGATTGATTTGATATTTCCTTAATTTAAAATTCTCAACGCTAAGGAGGCAAGAAAAATGGAATATAGACTATTCGTTACGTGGACTATGCTCCACTGCATTTTAACAGCGGCTGTCGCTCAAAATCTTCGATTTGAGAAACAGGATAAGCAAAGAGTGATTGTCCTCACTGACATCACTAACGAACCTGATGACCAGCAGTCACTCGTGCGCTTTCTCGTGTATGCTAATGAATATGATGTAGAGGGAATAGTCGCAACGACATCCGTTCACCTAAAAGACAAAGTTCGAAAGGATAAGATTGAAGAACTCATTGATGCATATGAAAAAGTAAAACCTAATCTTGACAAACATAGCGGTGGATTTCCGTCGGCGATCGATCTTAGAAAGGTCACAAAATCTCATTTGCCATTGTATGGAATGAGTGGCGTAGGAAGCGGAAGGGACAGTGAAGGGTCTAACTTGATCATTTCGGCAGTTGATAAGAACGATCCCCGACCTTTGTGGGTGAGCGTCTGGGGAGGTGCCAATTGTCTGGCCCAGGCGTTGTGGAAAGTAAAGCAGACCCGGTCTGTCGATGAGCTCGATAAATTTGTAGCAAAACTTAGGGTCTATACCATTTCCGATCAGGATGATGCTGGCAGATGGATACGGAATAACTTTCCCGCTATTTTTTATGTGGTGACACCCAGTGCGGAGCATTGGTTTGAGTACTATAAAGCTACATGGACAGGAATTTCAGGGGACCGCCACTACAAGAACGGCCCCATGTACAAGTTTGAAATGGTGGACAACCCCTGGCTGGAAGAAAATATCATAAGAAGCCATGGTCCTCTGGGAGCGTTATATCCTCGTCTTGTTTACATTATGGAGGGAGATACACCTTCTTTCATCGGTTTAATCAATAACGGGATGGGCAGTGCGTTAAGCCCAACATATGGTGGATGGTCAGGGCGTTATGATCTCTTTCAATCCTATGCAGAAGTTGGCAAGATCTGGACAAACACTATTAATTCGGTTGACGAGATCGTTCTTGAAGACGGCAGAAGGTATGCGTCCGATCAGGCTACGATCTGGCGTTGGCGCGAAGCATTTCAAAACGACTTTGCGGCCCGGATGGACTGGTGCGTTGGGGATAACTTTTCTAAGGCCAATCATAATCCTCAGGTGGTTATCAATGGAAATGAAACAAAAGATGTAATGCACATTAAAGCCGAGCCAGGAAGGGACGTCAAGCTTTCTGCTGTTGGATCAAGCGATCCTGACAAAAATAACCTGAGTTATCGATGGTTTCTTTACAAGGAAGCAGGACGTTATACAGGTGATTTTCAAATGCCCGACGATTCAGCCGCTGAAATCGAGGTTAAAGTTCCATCGTTGAAGTCTGGAGAGACCCTTCACATCATTTGCGAGGTGAAGGATGATGGTGTTCCTGCACTATATGCATACAGGAGGATTATTGTGTCGAATTGATACAGGTGAATAGCACTGGCTGCTCAAACCAGAATATGATATTTTATTTATAAATTATAACCAGCAATTCATTCATGGAGAGAAGAGAATTTCTCAAAAATAGTACGACTTTGATCAGCGGTTTTCCACTCATACAGACTGCTTTTCTTGACTTTAGCAAGAAGGTTTTCTCAGTGCCGATGGTGATATTGCCAGTATGAAGGTTGGAAAAATACAATGCACTGTCTTCCGCGACTATATGTTCAAGTATCAGGCCAAGGATTTTTTTATTAACGCAAAGCAAGAGGAGTTGACCGAATCGCTGAATAAATATCATGTTGATGCTAGCAATATCCCTTCACCTTTTCTTGCCGTACTGCTTGAGGTAGACGGGAAAAAAATAGTTATTGATACAGGTGTTGGCTTTTCGGAAAAACCAATTGATGTGAGAGGTAATCAGGTTTTTTTCAAAGGCAGATTTCCTCAGCTGTTGTTACAGCAAAACATTAAAAAGGAAGACATCACCGACGTGATCGTTACGCACTTTCATCCAGACCATATCTCGGGAATATTTTCTGATGAGGGGCGGGTGAACTTTCCTAATGCACACTTTCATATGCACGAAGCGGAATGGAACTTTTGGCACTCCGCACAATCGGATAATCAGCCCGGGCAGTTCAAATATTTTATCGAAAGAATATCACGAAATTAAAAAACCATAATCTGAATTTGATCAATGGTGATTTGTTGATATTCTGCCGGGCGTAACAGCGGTAAAAGCTGACGGCCATACGCCGGGGCAGGTCGCTTTGATCATTCATTCCGAAAAGAAACATTTACTTTATATTTCAGATGCCTTTCTTCATCCGCTTCATATCGAACGACTGGACTGGCAAACCAATTATGATCTGGACCAGCAAAAGGCTAGACAATGTCGCATCAAACTACTTGACTTAGCATACCGAGACAATATGGTGATGAATGCATTCCATTTCGATTTCCCGGGATTAGGACGAATTGAAAAGCACAAAGAGAATTGGACCTGGCAATCTGTGTAAATCCCGGAGGGAGCCATTTAGTGCTAATTTCTTAAGTTCCTACTTTTGCATTTCCCTCGCAATGCGTGAAATTGTCTTTGTGATAAGATAGGAACGATTACGACTTGGCGTGGTGCACGGCGCCCGCAGGCCATTAATCCTATAAT
The DNA here is from genome assembly GCA_025923195.1 of Chryseolinea sp. Classification (GTDB taxonomy): domain Bacteria; phylum Bacteroidota; class Bacteroidia; order Cytophagales; family Cyclobacteriaceae; genus Chryseolinea. The sequence goes on along the minus strand of JAICGJ010000078.1, from coordinate 8,959 downwards.
CCAATAAATCTTACTAATGACTAATCCATAATGGCTTTTGTCAAGAGTGTCGATGAAATGATCGTGAGCTTACCCAGAAACGAGTCGGCGATCGTTAAGCGCCTGCGCGATCTTGTATTGGAATGTCTTCCGCTTGCCAAGGAAAAACCGTACTATGGATTAGGTGTGCCATACTATTCACGTCATCGGCAGATATGCTATATTTTTCCCTCGTCCGCGCTGTATGGTACGGAAGACAATGTGCACCAAAAAAGCGTAACGCTGGGGTTTTGTCATGGCAACAGAATGTCAAACGAAAACGGGGCACTGAAAGCAGAAGGGCGCAAGCAGGTTAGAGCAATGTATTTTTATACACTTCGTGACATTAACGAAGAGCAGGTACGGGCATTGTTATTCGAAGCCGGCATGATCGATGATTCATTTGGTAAAGAGAAAAAGAAGAAAGTAAGATAGTTTACAGCGACCCACTTCTCGGAGGAATTGATATGAGGCGCAACTAATGACAGGTGGCGGCCGCCTTTGAGAAAAACGACCTATAAGTGTCGTCCATAAACTTCGTTCGGTCACGCACAACTCCGCCCGAAGACGAACGAATATTTACGCCAGCGACCTGTTTAAACCGCCAAATTGCTACCTTAAAAGACATGGCTTGAAATTAGCATCAAGCCGCCTAAACCTAAAACCGACTTATGTTTTGGATCAATCTTACCGTCGCATGGCGCAACATTCTTCGAAATAAAACATTCGCAATCATTAATGTAGCGGGTCTCACCATCGGATTAACCTGCGCGCTCATCATCACCATTTTCGTTCGTTACGAGCTGAGCTTCGATCGACATCATTCCAAATCGCAAGGCATCTATAAAGTTGTTCAGGAAACAAAAATGGGTGATGAAATGCACTACTGGAATACAACGGCTTATCCACTTGCCGAAGCGCTCAGGAATGACTTCAACGAACTCCCGCTGGTAACGCAAGCGAGTGGTCCTATAAGCCAATTCTTTAAGGTGCAAGATGACGAAGGAAACATTACGCGTTTTGAAGAACCTTTTGTGCTGTTTGTCGATGCCTGGTACACGAAGGTCTTTGACTTTGAATGGATTCAGGGAAACCCAGAAACAGCTCTTCAACATATTAACGCCGCTGTTCTCACGCGAAGGGTTGCTGAAAAATATTTCCATGATGAAATGATAAAAAATTCAATTCTCGGCAAACAAATCTTCCTGAATAACAAGGATGCATTGACCATTACCGGGGTGATCGAAGATGCACCGGCAAATGCTTCTCTTCAATATTCAGTACTGATTCCGTATGAGTTTTTCCGGATTGATAGTCCCTACAAGGCTTCAAATTGGTCTGGAAATTACCAGGGAACCACATTTGTCGTGATAAATGAAGAAGGATCCCCGGCACAATTGGAAAAATCGCTCATCACCTGGAAGAAAAAATACCTGAAGCCAGAAGATGATCTGCGCATAACCTATAAACTTCTTCCGCTTACGGCATCTCACACGAACGAAACCTATGGCTCTGCACCGCAGAGTTATACAATGCCATTAAAATTTATTTATTCGGCTATTGGCATCGGTTTATTCATGCTTCTGATTGCCGCCATAAACTTCATTAACCTGGCCACGGCGCAAGCTGCCGGACGCGCGCGCGAAGTAGGGGTCCGCAAGGTACTTGGCAGTTCGAGACTGGGACTGATCAAACAATTCCTACATGAGAATATCCTTGTTGTTCTAATCTCCATTATTTTTTCACTGGTGATAACACAGATGCTTCTTGGTGAGATCAACACGACGTTAAGCCTTATCCGCCTGCGTCTCAGTCTTGATATTTTATCAATAATCCTAGTGGTGGGTGTGGGCGTGACGGTCATCATGCTTTCTTGTCTTTATCCCGCTACGGTGCTGTCGTCTTATCGGCCGGTGGAAGCGCTTAAGAACAAGATTTTATATAGGACAGGAAATCTTTCCTTACAACGAATGCTGATTGTGTTCCAGTTTGCGATAGTGCAGTTATTCGTGATTGGCACACTTGTGATCGGCCGCCAAATGAACTTTCTGCATACAAAAGATCTCGGATTCAGTAAAGAGGATCCTGTCCTGATGACGAATCTCAACGAACTTGAAAGAGGTGAGGTGTTCCGGCAAAAGTTGTTGCAGCACCCTGCGATAAGTGATGTGAGCTTGTCATCGAGCAGTCCGGTTTCCGGTTACAGTCACCACTATGGTACGAGCTTCCGTTTACCGGGTGAGCGTGAAGAAGATGGAAAAGGTGCTGAGGAAAAAGGTGCTGACCTGAATTATTTGTCGTTTTTCAAACTGCAGTTGGTCGCGGGTAGGAATTTTTCATCTGTACAGCCGAATTTCAACGAGTTCATCGTGAACGAAAAGCTTGTCAGCGAATTGAACCTGACACCTGAACAGGCGATCGGGCACCAACTGATCATCAATGAGGGTGAAGCCGAAATTGTCGGAGTGGTCCGCGACTTTCACAACAACTCGCTCCGGAAAGAATTATCGCCTTGTGTGCTTCTTAATTCTTCGCAATGGCTTGACCGCGCCAACATCAAGATGAATGAAGGCGCCGACCTTTCAGAAACGGTCGCATTTATTGAGAAGACTTGGAAAGCCATCTACCCTGAAGGAATTTTCAACGGCATATTTCTGGACGAAGTGCTTGCCCGCAACTATTCGTTGGAAGAACTGATCTTTAAAGGGTTTACAATTTTCTCGACATTGACGATTTTTGTGGGATGTCTGGGATTGTACGGACTGCTATTCTTCATCACCCTGCGCAGAACCAAAGAGGTCGGCATCAGAAAAACGCTTGGCGCCTCCGTTAGGCAGATTGTCACCATGTTCGGGAAGGAATTCGTAATCATGGTCGGCTTATCGTTTCTAATTGCTGCACCATGCTGTTATTATTGGATGAACGAATGGCTCAGCGGATTTGCATACCACATCGATATTTCCTGGTGGATGTTTGCCCTCGGCATCTTGCTGACGTGGTTCATCACAATCCTTACGATCAGCTTCCAAACTATTCGTGCAGCCACTGCGAACCCGGTGGAAGCGTTGCGGAACAATTGAGCAAAAAGCGAAATGCTAAAGCATGAAGCTCGTTGCAGGAGAAGTGTCAAGGTTTTCGCGATGAGGCGAAGGTCTTTACTAACTTTCCGTGTTAAAGTCTTTGTACGTAAGTTTTCTACATGGGAAAAAGTTTATGGAGCCGCCTTAGCCGTATGTAGTGATGATTATTCTATACCTAAACAGATATTCTTAATCATTTCAGTTATACGGTGTTATGCTATTTTATAAGCACAAGTACAAGCGGGGGAGCGAGTAATCCATCGGTACTGTCTCCGGCACGTTGTTCTGAACATTCTTTCCTCTGGATGCTTAAAGATTGAATAACAGTTCCGTAATTCGTATTAGGATTTTCTTCTTGATATTAGGGCTGCTGAAAAAGTAAAAGATCTTAATAAAGCCGTAAGAAATTAACTCATTCAATGATTAATTTTTTATAACACGAATAAATGCAAACAAAAAGAGGGTACAACCTTAAATACGTTGCACTTTAAAACCTTATTACCTTAGTAGCATGAAGAACATGCATGAATCAACCTTATTACCTTATAATGACTGCAATGTATCAGCATTAAATATCGATTTCACCCAGATCAAATAAGGTAATAAGGTAGAGCATAACCTAATATACCTTTGTTACTAAGGTAATAAGGTTAATTACTTCAACATTTTGAGCAGACTCATTTAAGCTGTAATCCTCAACACTTAAAGACCCAGACATGAAACCGTATTCTTTCGTTTTCACCGTTTTATTCCCCTTCATTGCTTCTTTCACACAAGGTCAGCAAAGAGCTCTTCACCCAAATCTGCTTATTGAGCAGCCCGATGGTAATAAACCATGGACCCACCTCATCATAAACGACAAACCTGGCCAGTTTCAGTTTGTCGTTGTTACCGATCGGACAGGCGGCCATCGCCCGGGCGTTTTCGAGAATGGTGTGGAGAAAGTCAATCTCCTTCAACCCGAGTTTGTAATAAGTGTAGGGGACCTGATCGAAGGCTATACAACGGACACCCTGGAGATCAACCGACAGTGGGACGAATTTTCAGGATTCGTCGAAAAGCTCGAGATGCCATTCTTCTATGTGCCCGGCAATCACGACCTCACCAACCCTGTAATGGAGGGTATATGGAAGAAAAGATTCGGGCCTACTTACTATTCTTTTGTATACAAGGACGTGCTGTTTATGGCTCTGAATTCCGAAGATCAAACCAGGGGAGCGGGGAAAGGAAGCATTTCTCCACCTCAGCTCGAATGGATCAAAAAAAACCTTGACACCCATCGCAACGTGAAGTGGACTTTCCTGTTCATGCATCAACCCCTTTGGGCGCAGGAAGCCGATCCCGTGAACTGGTTTGATGTTGAAAAGCTGCTCGCTAACAGAAAGCATACGGTATTTGTTGGACACCGCCATCACTACGAGCGATTTGAACGCAACAACTCGCAATACTATATGCTGGCCACAACAGGTGGGAGCTCACCACTACGCGGCCCGCAACTGGGAGAGTTTGATCACTTCGTGTGGGTTACTATGACCGATCGCGGACCGATACTCGCTAACCTGCACCTGGACGGTGTCTTTGATCACGATGTGTTCAATGAAGAATTGACGGCATTCACGCGCAAGTTATGGGCTTCGGATATTATGAGAATAGAGAATCCACTCTATGTCGATGGCCTTGAATTCAGGCAAGACTCTGTCCGCTTCCGAATCAGTAATGACTTTGATGTACCTGTTAAAGTGAAGATGAGTCCTGGTTTTTCTTGGGATTTCAAAACGGACATTGCGAATCCGGAATTTACGGTGCCTCCGAACAGCGTAAAATTTGTGTCCATGGAGCTTACGTCGCGGAAACAAAAAGAAATCGAGTTGATGAAACCGGTAAAAGTAAAAGCAGAAGTGGCTGTGCAGCAAGAGGGGAAGAGCAACTTCTTTATTCCGTTTGAGTTTAATGTTGCGCCATTGAGAAAATATGAATTGAAAAAAACTGCCAGCATCAAAGTCGACGGCGCATTGAACGAATGGGCTACGCTACCCTATGCGCTTCCAACACAGGATGAAGGAAGTCGCTTTGGCCTAACCTATGACAATAGGTTTGTTTACCTGGGCATCCAAGTATATGATAGCGAGCTGATCAACGGTGTGGCTACCGCGACATCCAACAAGGATTATGTTGGTTTTGTGCTGGATGCACAGCCCATAGCCAAAAGCATTTCGGAGAAAGGGGATAACGGGTTCAAGAATTCCCTGTATTTCATCGCCAGTCCCGAAGATGATTCCGGCAAGAGCAGCGTCTCGGAGCTGGGCGATTCCGAAAATCAACTCGAGTGGAAATGCGTGAAGAACAAGAATGGATATGCGTTCGAGGTAGCTATTCCAATTGAGTATGTTCAAAAGCAACAGGGTGAGAATTGGCAAAATGTTCGCGTGAATGTAGTGGTACAGGACGACGATGCGAATTCCTCAACACGCATCATATGGCAACCGAATTGGAGCAGTCGCGATAATGTTGCTGGGTCGGGGATGTTTTATAGAGAGGCGATAAGCAAGCGTTGATGGGTGGGAGCTGTCAGGTTACATTCTAACAGCGTGTTTGTGCGTAGGAACAATCCTCAGGCAGACACTATAGCTGTAAATACAGATGTAAGAAATTAGACCCGTTTAATTTGAATGTTGGCGTGATATCATTTATTTTAACGTGAGTTGAACTGATCCCATTATGGCCTTAACCGTTACGATTAATGATTCCACCGGCACCGGTAAAATCACAAATTCAATTGATCTCTTTTTCAAGCATGAATTAATTACAGTGAAAGAGCTAATTGAGGCGCGTGTAATTAAAGAAGTGAAAGACTTCAATGAACGCCAGCCCGAGTATTTCAACGGTCTTGTTCAGCCGACACGTGCAGAACAAACGCTGAATGGATACCGCCTTCGCGAACGTAAAAAAATCGATGCGGAAAAACAGGTATACATTGCGTTGGATGCCTTTCAAAAGAATGGCTATTTCGTTTTGATCGATGATAAACAAGCTGACTCGTTGGGACAGGAAGTGCTTCTAACGTCATCCTCCACCATTAACTTCGTGAAATTAACTCCGCTGGTAGGCGGTTGATCATGGGCTTTTTAGATCTTTTCAAGCTAGGACCTCATGATGACGCCGGCTTTACAAAACTGTTCGATGAAATTGTAGCTGAAGCAAACGGACGAAAAGCTAACGAGTATGCAACGTTTACAGCTTACGGAAGTTTGGAAAGCTTTCAGGCGCTGAGCAGTGCCGATGAAGATACGCAACGGAGGTTCCTGTCACATCTCTTTAGCATCATCGAAAGATCGTGGAAGGAAAAAAACCGTACAGGCATTTATTCAACCAGAGCAAACTGGCATCATGGACTGAAGCTTATTCCAACGTTATTAAGAACATTCAAACTGACCGACGATGATTTGTTGGCAACGGCAAAGGGAATAAAAAAACTACGCGACATTCAAGTGTATCAATATGACATTCCGGGAAGGAGTGTCGTTGAAACGATCGAAGTGGCGGTGCGGAAAAAAGGTTTGACGCCTAAACTGAAAGAAGCGCTCAAAGTGCTCGAAGAGCGTCTTAACGACTACTCAACTAGCGAACAGCGAAAAGAAAATGAGCTGATTCATTTTTTGTTGCATGGCGATCCAACCATGGAAGTGAGCGAACATGACCGTTGGGGCAGACATGTAATCTCCATGCTAAGGGGTTTGGATGAACCAAAACGATCGGCATGGATCAAGCTTTTTGCTGCGACGAAGGAAACAGGCTCCAAATCAGTTCCTTCACAAAAGTGGATTAAAGCGGCGCAGCCGTTGGTCAACGAAATCGGCCAGGAACAATACAGCACCACTATGCAAGAATGGCTGGAAATGCTGAAAGGCATGCTACAGGAAATCCATAAGTCAAAGGACGGACGATACGATTTTCTTCGGGACGAGAACCATGAGATTATGAAAGGTCTTATTTGGTGTTGTGGTTTGATCAACGATTCTGTCCTTCATGTTGCGCTGGATCATTATGCGGCCCTGGCCTACAAAAAAAAGCCGGGGGTCGGGCCAATCTCTGCCAAGACGGGAACTGCTGCTATGTTTGCCTTCTCGTTGCTGCCGGTAAAAGAGGGCGTGTCGCGCCTCTCGAAGTTCAGAATGAAGATAAAAAACAGAACCATCCTGAAGTCGATTGACAAGCTCATCCAAAGTGTATCGGAAAAGAATGGCATGGGGATGGACGAAATTGAAGAAATCTCAGTGCCTGATTTCGGCATTAAAGGTGACATTTATACGTTACAACTCGACGGCTGTACGGCACAATATTCGTTGATAACCGAAGAAATAACATTTGTGCGGGAGGGAAAAACGCAAAAAAGCGTTCCGGCCGATGTCAAAGAAAAGTTCGACAAAGAATTAAAGCTTTTTAAAAGTACAATTAAAGAAATCCAATCGCTGCTTCCTGTGATCAAAGGACGCCTGGAGCAAAGCTACTTGCGGCAGCGGTCATGGCGTTTTAATGATTGGGTTGCATTGTATGTTAATCACCCGCTGTCATCGCTCCTGGCAAAAAGGCTGATATGGCATTTTAGCCGGGGAGAACGTAAAGATCAGGGAATTTTAGCAGGGGAGACGTTCGTCAATGCAAAAGGCCAGACGATTGATTGGCTTGATGATCAAGTATCCGTACTACTGTGGCATCCCATCGGTTTTGCAGAAGAGGAAATTTTAGCGTGGAGAAATTTTCTCGACAGTCGCAGCATTGTTCAGCCCTTCAAACAGGCATACCGTGAGATTTATATCATCACGGACGCAGAGTTAAGAACCGCTACTTACTCCAATAGGTTTGCAGCACATGTTCTCAGGCAGCATCAATTTGCAGCGTTGTGTCGTCAACGTGGGTGGAGTTATCAACTCATGGGCAATTGGGATTCTCACAACACGCCGTATATCGATTTGCCGCGATGGGGAATGGCTGCAGAGTTTTATGTTAACGCTGACTGGCAAGATACGCCAGGGAACGTCAACGGTATGGGTATCTTTAACTACATTACTACCGATCAGGTCCGGTTTGGCAGACGAGGGCAACCGATAGCGCTGCATGAAGTACCGGCGTTGCTGTTCAGTGAGATCACGCGCGATGTCGATCTGTTTGTTGGCGTTACCAGTATTGGCAATGATTCAGCTTGGCAGGACGGTGGTGACAATTTCCAGAACACCTATTGGCGTGAGTATTCGTTTAGCGACCTTACGGAGTCAGCGAAAATTCGTAGTCAGGTGTTGCAGATGCTGGTACCAAAACTGAAGATTGCACCACAATGTTCGTTCGATAAAAAATTCCTGATCGTTAAGGGCAGGGTGAGGACCTACAAGATCCACATGGGAAGCGGCAATATCCTGATGGAGCCGAATGACCAATACCTATGCATTGTGCCCGATGGCCGTCACAAGTCCGGCGAGAAAGTTTTTCTACCTTTTGAAGGGGATGGGCTTTTGTCAATCATTTTAAGCAAGGCGTTTCTGCTTGCCGCCGATGATAAGATTACAGACGAGACGATTACAAGGCAGATTAGGAGGTGAGGGGAGATCAGAAGACGGCACGCTTGTGGAGTTGGGTTGGGCGATCGTGAATGGCTTACGGCACTAGAAACTTAATGTAAAAATATCCTATTTAGCTTTTTGACCATTCCAAAATAAATAGAGGGAGCTGTTATGGAAATCCGCACTAACTCGCATCATGGATGAAACAAACACCGAAGCCTATGATACGCCTTTCAATTCCATTGCCTTGCCACCAGAATTGGTCTGGCTTAACCCACGTTCCGGGAGGGGGTTTTTGTGCTTCTT
>JAICGJ010000077.1 GCA_025923195.1 Chryseolinea sp. | reverse complement strand
TTGGCAAGGGAGAATTTGGGTTGGTGGAAGTCTGAAATGGGTGGAGTTCCTGTCAAACCATGAATTAAGGTCTGATGGTACTATTATTCGCAGAGGTGTTATACAAGATATAACGATGCGGAAACAAAGTGCCGACGAAAGTGAAGGAAGATATCTCGATTCCATTCAACGATTGCCAATTGGAATTATCATTCATAAGAATGGGAAACTACTTTTTGTTAACGCGCAGGCACATACTATTCTTGGGGTCCAGGATTCCAAAGAGAGGATCGGGACGTTTGTTATGGACTTTGTTCACCCTGAGTTTCATAAGCATATCGTAAAGGGCATGCAGGAAGCTGCCAGCGGTGTAACTGGCGTTATGGAGGAGCAGAAGTTCCTTCGCAGCGATGGCACCGTTATCTACGTTGAGACAACAACGTTCCCGATTACCTTTCAAGGTGATTCATGTTTTCAAATAAATTTCAGAGATGTAACGGAGCGGAAGCAGGCAGAAGAGCGTACCAAGAAAAATGAGACATTGTTGGCTCAGCTTTTTCAAAATGTACCTATGGCGGTAGTCCTGTTGACAGATTCAGGAAAAGTGGAACAGGTCAACAAGGGATTCGAAGAGATGTTTGGATTTACACTGGCCGAAATGAAGGGCAGAAGCATAAATGATTTTATCGTTCCTGAAGAATTAACTCATGAAGGAGTTGACCTTAATAATCTAATTACAAATCATCGTATAATAAGCATTGAGACCGCGCGAAGACATCGCAACGGAAAACTGGTGGACGTGATTCTTTATGGTATGCCAGTGATGCTGGACAATCAAGCCATAGGTATTTATGGAGTGTATGTTGATATTACTGAACGAAAACGGGTTGAGGAGGAATTAAAGATCAGGAATGGCGAACTTGATAATTTCGTTTACAAAGTTTCTCACGATCTGCGAGCCCCACTGTCGTCCATTCTCGGATTGGTCAATCTAGCAAAGCTACCGGGCAATACAGACAATCCTATGGATTACATAGACATCATTGGAAGCAAAGTCGAGCACCTGGATCATTTTATCGGTGATGTATTAAGTCACTCGAAGAATCTGAAGATGGAAATCAGCACCGCCAAAGTAGATTTCGATCGAATCATTCAGCAGACTTTCAGTGATCTCAATTACCTCGATGGCACTCAAGACATGAAGCGCTCTGTTAAGATCGAAGGTATTGAATTCTTCAGCGATCCATGGCGCATTTCCGAGATAATACGCAACCTGATCTCGAACGCTATTAAGTACAGAAGATTAGAGAATGTTGTTTCCGAAATTAATATAAAGATCACTATCGATCATTTGAGAGCTGAGATTATCTTTTCGGACAACGGAATCGGCATAAGCGAGTCCAATCTCTCCAAAATTTTTGAAATGTTTTACCGTGCTACTGAACAATCCGATGGCTCCGGTATTGGTTTGTATATCGTGAAAAATGCGGTTGAAAAATTAGGGGGTCAGATATATGTTGCCAGTCGCGTAGGGCAGGGCACAAGGTTTAATATTATATTGCCGAACCGGATAAATTACGTTATCCACAGTACACCTCATTTGGAAGTCGAACAGTGATGAAGATCATCGAAGTTACCACCCCGTTCCATGCAAAAGAATTTCTGAGCTTACCTGTCCGACTTTACAAAACGGAAAAGAACTGGATCCGGCCACTCGACAAGGATATAGAATCGGTTTTTGATAAAGAGAGGAACAAGACATTCCGACATGGAGAATGTATTCGATGGATTTTATTGAATGAACACAACCAAACCATAGGCAGGGTCGCGGCTTTCATCGATAAGAAGACCATGAATAGGTCCAACGATCAGCCTACGGGTGGGTTAGGGTTCTTTGAGTGCATTCAGGACCAGAAGGCAGCGTTTACCCTGTTCGATCAATGTAAGCAATGGTTGCAAAGCAGGGGTATGGAAGCAATGGATGGACCCATCAATTTTGGGACACGAGACCGCTGGTGGGGATTGTTGATCGAGGGGTTTGACCGCGAACCTAATTACCAATGCAATTATAATTTTCCATACTACCAGAATTTCTTTGAGGCATACGGTTTTAAGGTCTATTTTTATCAGATTACATTTCGACGTGCGGTAAGGGATCCGGTGATGCCTCGTTTGGCAGAAAAGGCTGCCATGATTTCCAGAGATCCCGATTACGAATTTCGATTTATCGACAAATCAGAAATGCCAAAGCTCGCGGAATACATTCTTCATGTTTACAATAAGGCCTGGGGAAAACGCAATGACAATCTTGAGTTAACACTTCAGCAAGCTAAACTGCTGGTAAAACAAATGCGTCCGATCCTGGACCGACGACTTCTATATTTCGGTTTCTATAAAGACGAGCCAGTAAGCTTCTTCATTTCATTGCCGGAGATGAATCAAATTTTCAAGTATGTAAATGGAAAACTAAACTTGATTGGCAAATTGAAATTCGTCTGGCATACCATGATGAAGACGAATCGCAAGGCATTCGGAATTTTGTTTGGCGTTGTTCCGGAACATCAGGGAAAAGGTGTTGACGGAGCTATGGTGATGAAAGCCAGAAAAGTGTTGCAGGAGCAGTACAACAGATACGATGAATATGAAATGAATTGGATTGGTGATTTTAATCCGACCATGATAAACGTGGTTATGCAGGTCGGTGCCATTCAGAGCAAGAAGCATGCTACATACCGCAAATTATTTGACGAAAGCAAACCCTTTAAGAGAGCTCCTATTTTGAAGTGATTCCGAAGCTGACTAATCTTTTTAACTAAACTTTCCTCATTGTTGTTTGATGGAGATGAAAAACAAAACGGGAGTTCTGCTTGTAAATCTTGGCACACCTGACAGCCCCTCCGTGGGTCATGTTAGATCATACCTGTCGCAGTTCTTGAATGATCCAAGAGTAATTGATATCCCATGGTTGCTTCGTAAAATCTTAGTCAACCTGATAATTGTTCCGTTCCGCGCACCAAAGTCGGCAAAACTCTATAAGAAGTTGTGGACTGCCAATGGATCACCGTTACTATTCTACAGCAATCGCGTGAAGGATATGCTACAAATGGAACTAGGTGAAAATTTTGAAGTCTATCTTGCTATGAGGTATAAGAATCCCTCCATACCTGACGTGCTGGGTGTGATGAAGAAGAGAAATTTCGCGCGCATTATTGTGCTCCCACTATTTCCGCAATATGCTTCGGCTTCCACCGGCTCGGCTCACGAAGAGGTAATGAGAATATTGAGTAAATGGTGGGTTATTCCTGATGTATCATTCATAAGTCAGTACTATGATCACCCTGCCTTTATCAGAAGCATTGTTGAAATAGGAAGGAAATATCCTCATCAGGAATTTGACCACGTATTATTTTCTTACCACGGTCTGCCTGAGCGCCATGTCGATAAGGTGTATGAGGATGGTTTGTGTTCTGAGCACAATTGCGAGGCTGAAATTACTGAGGAGAATAGATTTTGCTACAAAGCCACTTGTTACGCCACCACCCGACTATTGACAAATGCATTGGGCATTCCCCCGGAAAAGTTTACCGTCTGTTTCCAGTCCAGACTTGATGAAAAATGGCTTAAGCCATTTTCTGACAAGGTTGTTGAAGACTGCGCAGAGAAGGGGATGAAAAACATACTGGTGTTTTCTCCTGCGTTTACGGCCGATTGCCTTGAGACGATAATTGAGATAGGTTACGAGTATCAACATATCTTTGAGAGTAAGGGGGGTAAGAAAGTCCAGCTTGTTGAGAGCCTTAATGACCATCCGCTCTGGGTTTCTTGTTTGAAGGAGATTATTCTGGCAACTTGAAGTTTACAACCGGAACTGACACGTGGTTGCAATGCATCCAATCTCATATTTTTTATTTTTCTTGGCGCACAGTCTGAGTTCGTTGATCTTTGTCAATCAGTAAAGCTTATATGCCATGAAAATTCAGTCCCGCCTGCCGGATGTCGGCATCTCCATATTTACTGTAATGTCACGGATGGCGCTGGACTATGGGGCCATAAATCTCTCTCAAGGGTTTCCAGATTTTTCGATCGACAGAAAAATTATTGATCTGGTCCACCAATTTATGCTTGAAGATAATAATCAGTATGCCCCCATGCCTGGCACTCCGGTGTTGCGGAGCGTTATTGCCGAAGTAATAGACCGATCCTTCGATCATCACGTTGACCCTGAAAATGAAGTAACAATTACGTCTGGAGCGACTGAAGCCATCTATGCAGTGGTTACAGCGTTTATAAAGTCCGGGGACGAGGTTATCATCTTCGATCCATCATATGATTCCTATGACCCCGTTGTTCGCTTGAATGGCGGAATCCCTGTTCATATAAACTTAAGCTATCCGGATTTTTCAGTGGATTGGGATCAGGTGCGCGCAAGAATTAGCAATCGCACAAAAATGATAGTGATCAATACGCCGCATAATCCCAGCGGATCCATTTTGCGCGAAGCTGATATGCGAGAACTGGAGTCGATCGTGCTACGGGACAATATTCTGGTTTTGAGCGATGAGGCCTATGAGCGCTTAATATTTGACGGGAATGTACATCAAAGCGTATTGCGGTATCCAGCACTTGCTTCTCAAAGCCTCGCTGTCTTTTCATTCGGCAAAACTTTTCACGCAACAGGTTGGAAAATGGGATATGTTGCGGCACCGGCTTTCTTGATGGAAGAAGTCAGGAAGACTCACCAGTTTATCGTTTTCAGCGTTAACACACCCATCCAATTGGCTTTGTCGGAATATTTGAAGGTCCCTGAACATTATGAATCGCTGGGCACGTTTTATCAAAAGAAACGCGATTTCTTCCTGGAGCAAATGAAAGGATCTTCCTTTGTGCCTCTGGCGTGCAGCGGATCATACTTTCAGATCTTATCTTACGACAATATCTCTAAGAAGTCAGAGGTGGAAATGGCAGAGGAGCTAACCAAAAAATTCAAAGTTGCCGCAATTCCTGTCTCGGTTTTCTACCAGGATAAATCCGAACATAATGTCCTGCGGTTTTGCTTTGCGAAAAAAGAGGAAACATTGGCAAAAGCCTGTGCCATACTGCGAACGATATAGGATGTACTTAGGGGTCTTACTGAAATTTTAGTTAGAGAATTTGCTTCTCATTCCTTTTATTTGCGGGCAAATCATAGTGTTAATGCAGGACTTAAAAATAACACTCATCCAATCAGATCTTCATTGGGAGGAGCCGGAAGCCAATTTGTCGATGTTCGAAGAAAAAATCTGGCAAATCAATGGTGCTACCGATGTCATAGTCCTGCCTGAAATGTTTACAACAGGCTTTACGATGGCGGCAGCGAAGCTGGCGGAAATGATGAATATGCGTACGTTTAAGTGGATGAAACAGGTAGCCGATCAGACGAAAGCTTTGATCGTGGGAAGTTACATTGTAAGAGTTCATGACCGCTTCTACAACCGACTCTTGTGGATGGAGCCAGGAGGCAATTTCAGGACCTATGATAAGCGGCACCTCTTCCGTATGGCCAACGAACACAAATCATTTGCACCTGGCGAAAGCATGTTGATCTCTACATGGAACGGCTGGCGCATTTGTCCATTGGTGTGTTATGATCTTCGGTTTCCTGTCTGGAGCCGTAACCGCTGGGATGCAACCTCTAAAAGGCCGGCTTACGACGTTGCAATTTATGTTGCCAACTGGCCGACTGCACGCATTGATGCATGGGATGTCTTGCTTAAAGCTCGGGCTATCGAAAATCTGAGTTATGTAGTGGGTGTAAATCGGATAGGGTTAGACGGTAATGGAGTCGAATACAATGGTCATTCCTCCGTCATTAGTCCGAAAGGAGAGATCATATTTACCAATGAAGGAATAGAAGCCATACGGACAGTTGAACTTAATGCAAATTCACTTCAAGCATTCCGGGATCGATTCCCTGCATATATGGACGCCGATGATTTCACCATTGAATTTGAAGAGTTCGAAGAATCGTCTGACTTTCTTGGTCACAACTAGTCATCTTACCCGAAACTTATCGTACCTGATTCATTATTGATATGTCTGTCCGTAAAATTACCCGAGCATTGATTTCAGTTTTTTACAAGGATAACCTTGAACCCCTTGTACGATTATTAGGCAAGCATGGCGTTGAGTTTGTATCGACAGGAGGCACACAAGAGTTTATTGAAAAGCTCGGTTTCAGCGTGACGCCAGTAGAAAAGCTTACAGGATTCCCATCGATCTTTGGTGGAAGAGTGAAGACGCTTCATCCGGCGATTTTTGGAGGAATTCTGTACCGACGGGATGACAACAACGATCTCAATCAGGCTAAAGAATTCAATATCGGTCCCATCGATCTTGTCATCGTTGATCTTTATCCGTTTGAGGAGACTGTAGCAAATGGCAATGATGAGGGTGCGGTCATTGAAAAAATAGATATCGGAGGCATCTCCCTGATACGTGGTGCAGCAAAAAATTTTAGGGATGTTCTTGTTGTCTCATCCCGTCGTCAGTATGACGAGGTTCATCAGTTATTACAAACGAATAATTGTGTCACCACGCTTGGTGACAGAAAAAAGTTTGCGGCATTGGCATTCGACAACACTTCTCACTACGACTCAGCAATCTTCAACTATTTCAACCAGGAGTTTCAAATCCCCAGTTATAAAAAGAGCATACAAGGGGGAAGAACCTTACGTTATGGCGAGAACCCACACCAGAAGGGAAGGTACTATGGTGATCTCGAAGGCTTGTTTGAACAACTCCACGGAAAGGAACTTTCGTACAACAATCTTGTAGACATTGATGCTGCCGTCAATTTATTACATGAGTTTGGAGACGAGCATGCTTTCGTTATCATTAAACATACAAATGCGTGTGGTGCAGCGACAGGTGCTTCAGTGAAGGATGCTTATGTCAAGGCATTTCAGGCTGACACTATTTCGGCGTTCGGAGGTGTCCTGGCGACTAATAAGACTCTTGATCTCCCGGCAGCGGAAGAAATAAACAAATTGTTTTTCGAGATATTAATTGCTTCTGGATACACGGAGGAGGCTCTGACATTGTTGCGAACGAAAAAGAACCGTATGCTACTTCTTCAAAAAGCAAGGCTTTCGGAGGTGAAACAGGCAAAGACGATCCTAAATGGCATTATAGAGCAGGATCTTGATTTAAAGACCGATGCAAGGGAGGATCTTAAAGTAGTGACGAAAAAGGCTCCTGGGCCTGCTGAGGTCAACGCCTTATTGTTTGCCAGCAAAATCTGCAAGCATACCAAGTCAAATACGATCGTTTTGGCAGTCGAAGGCCAGCTGCTTGCCAGCGGCGTAGGACAAACCTCGCGGGTCGATGCTTTAAAGCAAGCCATCGAAAAGGCGACAGCTTTCGGCTTTAGCCTGCATGGAGCGGTGATGGCTTCAGATGCATTTTTTCCTTTTCCAGATTGTGTTGAGATCGCCAGTCAGCATGGAATTTCCGCTGTGATTCAACCGGGTGGCTCTGTAAAGGATCAAGAGTCTATAAACTTCTGTGACCAGCATAATATGTCGATGGTCTTTACAGGCATTCGTCATTTTAAGCATTAAGTTTAAGAGCAAAGCGAGAGCGCGCGATCGATGTTTGCTGCTTACAACGAAGTTGATACCGGAAGTTGAGTAAATATTCTAAGGTGCCAAAAAACTTACATTTTTAAACCGAAAGTCGATATTTTGGTAAATTAGATGCAACTTTACAAAGCGGTTCTCTTCTACGTTAAACTCAGCAACAATTTTTAAACTTTAGGCAACATTAACATACATGGCATTTTTTGATTTCTTCACCAGCGACATCGCGATTGACCTAGGAACGGCGAATACCCTCATCATCTACAAAGACAAAATCGTGGTCGATGAACCTTCCATTATCGCTCTTGATAAAGTAAATAATAAAGTGCTGGCAATTGGTCGGGAAGCCATGCAGATGCACGAAAAAACTCATGATCACATCAAGACCATACGTCCTTTGAAGGAAGGTGTTATCGCTGACTTTCAAGCGGCAGAAATGATGATCAGGGGACTAATAAAAATGATCGATACAGGAAAGCGGCTCTTCCCGCCTTCTTACAGGATGGTTATTTGTATTCCGTCTGGCATCACCGAAGTAGAGAAACGCGCTGTTCGAGATTCCGCAGAACATGCCGGCGCTAAGGAAGTATACATGATCTATGAACCAATTGCCGCGGCGATCGGAACAGGTATTGACATCGAACAGCCGATTGGAAGTATGATTGTGGATATCGGCGGAGGAACGACTGACATTGCTGTCATTGCACTCTCAGGAATTGTTTGTGATCAATCTATTCGTGTTGCAGGTGATACATTCAACCGCGATATCCTGGACTATATGCGCAGGCAGCATAATTTGTTGATCGGTGAAAGATCAGCGGAACGGGTGAAGATAGAAGTTGGCTCGGCGCTGACGGAATTGGACGACGGGCCAGAGGATTACGAGATACGTGGGAGAGATCTCATGACTGGTATTCCAAAGACGATAAAGATATCCTACTCTGAAATTGCATTCGCCCTGGATAAATCAGTATCGAAACTTGAAGAAGCTGTTTTAAAGGCGTTGGAGACTTCTCCGCCGGAATTGTCTGCCGATATTTATGAGCGTGGTATTTATCTTACAGGTGGTGGTGCGTTGCTGAGAGGGCTTGATAAGCGATTGGCGCTCAAAACCAAATTACCACTTCACGTGGCCGATGATCCGCTGCGTGCTGTTGTAAGAGGAACGGGTCAGACTTTGAAAAATATTGCCAAATTTAGAGCTGTGTTGATGACGTAGGCCATGGAGAGGCTTTTTCTTTTTGTCTATCAAAATCGGGCATTCTTTACTTTTTTAGCGCTTGAATTAGCCTGTGCCTGGCTCATTGTAACTAACAATCATTATCAGGGCGCTAAATTTTTTAATTCGTCGAATGGCATCGTGGCGACTATGAATAATTTTTCCCAAGGTGTTCGCGATTATTTTCAGTTGCGCGAAGTGAACCAGATGTTAGCAGAAGAAAATGCCGCATTAAAGCAAAAAATAAATCAACAAATGCAATTCCTCGTAACCTCAGATACGACAGGTTCCGTTCAAGATTCACTGCTGATTAATCAATTCGACTTTGAGAGCGCTAAGGTTGTTAACAATCACGTAGATTTTTTCAAGAACTACATGACGATCGACAAGGGTGAGAACAAAGGCATAATGCCAGGAATGGCGGTAATTAGCCCCCTGGGTGCCGTTGGTAAAATAAAGCAGGTATCGAACCATTTTGCAGTAGTGACCTCGTTGCTACATATCGACGTAATGGTGTCCGCCCGGCTAAAGAGAACCGAACACTTTGGCACGGTGCAGTGGGATGGTCGTGACCCTGACATTGTTCAATTCAAATACATTCCTCGCCACGTAAAACCCGCCGTTGGTGATTCAGTGATTACGTCGGGGTATGCGATTTTTCCGGATGGTATTATGATTGGAACCGTCGCGGAGGTGGACCTCAGAGATGAGGCACTTTTTTATGACTTAAAAGTGAAGCTAAGCCAGGATTTCAGGAAGCTGTCGTTCGTCACTATAGTGAAAAGCAATTTAAAGCATGAACAAGATTCACTGGAACAGGCAATAATGAACGTTGAAAAATGAGTAGGTTAAGCGCAGTACAAATCGTTGCTTTCTTCATATATCTACTTTACCAGGTTCTTATCCTTCAGAATGTGGTACTGTTTCACACAGCCTTTTGTTTTTTGTATGTGGCGTATTTGCTCGTGTTGCCGGTTGAAACTAATCCGATGATCTTAATGGCTATCGGTCTGGTAATGGGTCTCGCCGTCGACATGTTCTATGACAGTCTGGGACTGCATGCGTTTGCCTGCGTACTGATAATGTATGTTCGTAACTACTGGCTGAACAACTTGACTCCTCAGGGTGGTTACGATAGCAGTTCCACACCCACGTTAGCGTTGAATGGCGTGCAATGGTTTTTGATTTATGCCATACCTTTGGTACTGCTTCATCATACAGTTCTATTTTTTACTGAAGCCGGTGGTTTCGGAATGTTTTGGTTTACGGTCTGGAAAATAATTACCAGCACATTTTTTACGGTCTTGGTAATTTTAATAGCCCAGTTTTTGTTTCCGAGCCGGCGGCCCCGGTAGCATCACACAAGTAGCCTCTTTCAAAAAGAGGATAGTCACACTACACACGAAGTTTTTATTACTGAACGCTTTATTCGATTCGTGACCTATGAACGAAGGCAGAAAAGAAATTATTCAAATTGTAATTGTGCTCGTGGGTGTCATCTTCCTAGTGAAATTGTTTTTCATTCAGGTAATTGATAGTCGATACAAGCAACTTGCAGATAGTAATGCCATCCGCGCGGAGGTAGACTATCCCGTTCGTGGATTGATCAAGGACCGCAACGGAAAATTAATTGTATTTAACACTCCAGAATTTGATCTGAACATCATACATAGAGAGGTAAGGAATTTCGACAGCACACGATTTTGTGAAGTTTTTTCAAAAACCCCTGAAGAGCTCCGCATTCTGTTCAAAGAACTCAAAGCTAGAAGAGAGTATTCTGGCGTTAAGCCGACTATTTTCTTAACGAAACTTTCAACACTCGACTTTGCAAAAATACAGGACAATATAGACGAGTTCCCCGGATTTTATATTCAGGCCAGGAGCACGAGGGCATACACTGTCAAGGCCGGTGCCAATGCAATTGGCTATGTCAGCGAAATTTCAAAAGCTATGCTTGATCGGGACAAAACCGGGATCTACAAGCAGGGCGATTACATCGGGCAAAGTGGTATTGAAGCCTACTACGAAGAATTCTTACGCGGACAACGTGGTGTGCGGTTCAAACTGCGAAATGTCGATGGCGTGGAGAAGGGCTCCTTTAAAAATGGTGCCATAGATACACTTTCAATCCCCGGACAGGACATAACTACAACCCTTGACCTGGATCTGCAACAATATGGCGAATACTTAATGAACGGTAAATCAGGCAGTATCATTGCGATTGAACCTGCGACTGGTGAAATCCTGGCCATGGTATCAGGCCCATCCTATGATCCCAATTTATTGACCGGAAAAAATTACAGTTCTAATTTCGTTCTTATCAGCAATGATACTAACAAGCCGCTATTCAACCGCCCGTTGATGGCGCAGTACAGGCCGGGCTCAATTTTTAAGATTGCGCAAGCGATGGTTGCGCTCCAAGAACGCGTGATCACTCCGGATACAAGAGTACGTTGTATTAGAAAAGGTATGGCCGGAGGCATTATTGGGTGCCACGGCGACCACACAAACGAAGATCTGCGCGGTGCAATTACACATTCATGCAATCCATATTTTTATGCAGTATTAAGACGGATGTTGAATAAGGGTGTATCAAACAACCCCTTTGACGACACACGCATAGGACTGGAGGAGTGGAACAAACACATGCGAAGTTTTGGACTAGGCAAACCGTTAGGCATAGACTTACCCAACGAGAAAGGCGGAATGGTGCCAAGCCCTGCCTATTATGATAGGGCTTATGGCGGAAGACCTTGGAAATTTTCTAATATCTATTCGATCGCGATAGGCGAAGGGGAGAATCTCGTCGTGCCGCTGCAAATGGCAAACTTTGCTGCGATCATAGCTAACAAGGGTTATTATATTGTTCCGCATCTCGTCAAGGGCATCGGGGAGACAGGTAAACCTCTGCCAAAATATTCTGAAAAGCACTATACGACTATCGACTCATCATACTTTCGTATAGCAGCCGATGCGATGCAACAAGTAGTGGAATCAGGCACGGGTTCTTATCGGGGAAAACTTCAGGACGTGATTGTATGCGGCAAGACGGGATCCGTTCAGAATGAACCCCGGCCTGATCATTCCGTCTTTATCGCATATGCGCCCAAGGAGAATCCAAAGATCGCCGTTTCTGTATATGTTGAATATTCTGGTCAGGGGGCGCGGGCAGCCGCATCCATTGCCTCTCTCATGATTGAAAAGTATCTGTTCGGCGAAACAAAGCGTCCTCAGATCCAAGAGTATGTACTGCGTGGAAAATTTTTGAATTAAGCACCGTGAGAAACCAGGAAGTTATATCATACAAAATGGACTGGATTACAGTGGCACTTTATGCGACCATTGTTTTTCTGGGCTGGTTAAATATCTATGCCGTAACATACGATCAAACCACTGATCTATCCATATTCAACTTGCAAATCAATTCAGGACGCCAGCTTTTATTCATTGCAGGGGCAATAATTATCATCATGGGAATTCTCATAATGGACATGCGTTTTTATGAAACATTCGCGTACGTAATCTATGGATTCATTATGTTTCTTCTGTTGCTTGTGCCTGTTATCGGGAAGGAAGTGGGTGGTAACAAGGCATGGTTAGGGATCGGGTCATTCGGTGTTCAACCTTCCGAGTTTGCGAAATTTGCGACTGCCCTGGCCGTTGCTAAATTTATGGGCTCGGTGGGATTCAAAATGGACCAGCTGCGAAATCAGGTTATTCTTTTCATCACGATCGGTATACCTATGGTCCTAATTCTGTTGCAAAAGGATACTGGTACCGCACTAGTGTTTACCGTGTTCACGCTCGTTTTTTTTAGAGAAGGTATGTCACCCCTCTTAATAATTATGGGTATCATCGCGGCCGTAATTTTTATTCTAACACTCCTGGTCAATGAGTTCTATCTGTACGGTGCGATTGCAACTCTGCTGATGTCGGCCATTATACTTGGCAAGAAAAAATGGAAGAGGATCGCTTACTTGTGTGCGGGAGCAATGTTGATTTGTACGGTAATTGCCAGTGTTGACTATGTTGTAACAGATGTGCTTAAGCCTCACCAGCAAAACCGAGTAAAGGCTCTCATCAATCCTGACGCAGATCCGCTTGGTTTCGGATGGAACGTTACACAATCGAAAATTGCCATTGGCAGCGGCGGCTTCACAGGAAAGGGCTTTTTAAAAGGAACTCAAACCAAATTTGACTTTGTTCCTGAACAAAGCACAGACTTCATCTTCTGCACTATCGGTGAAGAGCATGGATGGCTCGGCAGCTTGTTCACCATGACTTTGTTTATCGGCTTAATGCTAAGGGTTATTTTTCTCGCCGAGCGTCAGAAGAATCGATTTGCACGTGTCTATGGGTATTCCGTTGCCTGCATTTTCTTCTTCCACTTTGCCATCAATATTGGGATGACAATCGGGTTGTTTCCAGTGATTGGTATCCCGCTCCCATTCTTCAGCTACGGCGGTTCCGGATTGTGGGGATTCACAATTCTCCTTTTTATCCTCCTGAAACTAGATATTCACAGATCACAGGTGTTACAAAGAATGTAGGGAACTTCGAGACTGTCTATGTTCGTCACCGCCAGTGAAACTTTCAGTTAAATCTTTTTTCGACGAGTTCCATGAATTCATGAAACTCTTCACTCTCTTTATCCCAGGTAGAGGCATGCTCCTCTTCTATGTAGCGCAATGCTCCTTTCATGTTGTCCTGCCTATCGAGGTGGTCTATAGCCTTACTGAATAATTCGAAATCCCCGTGAAAGAGGACCTTGGTAAACATAAATTTTTGGTTGATGGTCAAACTATCTTTGATCTTACCAATCTTTTGAAAATTGTCGGCCAACGAAGGTCTGGGAGTTTTGCTGAGGCTTTCATGGAGAGTATTGTTCTTTTCCTTCTCACTACGTCCGTCCGTCACCTTATTAACTGCATTCGTATGATTTGAAGAAGGCTGGGACTCGGCAGTCGCATCAGCATCAGACCTGGAATTCTTGTTGACGTAAAATTTGGTGACGTCGAGAGGAACTACTGCCGAAAACTTTTCAAGATACGAATCTACGTCTTCGGGATTAAAATTAACTTCCTCTAAAATCTGGTCGAGTATAGCAAACGCTTCGTTGCCTGAAATTTCCTGGACGCCTTGCTCCACCAACTTCTGCAGCAGGCGATCCAAGGGCGCTTTATTGATCTTTAGATATTTTATTTCCTCCTTAAATGAGCTAACCTCAAGCCTATTGCTTTGACCAGAAACAATCATCGAAAAAAAATCATACGGATCAAAAACAGCGAGTAGTGTTTGGCTGACGGCTTTTCTGAAGAGAGGGGCAAAATGGGTTTGATCTACAAAGATATTATTGGATAGTCTATCCATCAGGGTTTCGAAAGCTTCCTTCACTTCTTCGTTATCATAGTTGAAGTAAGGACTTCTTAATCTATTAGTTTCTTCCTTCCAGGTCTTAAACAGCTCCCGAACAACAAAGAGATTAACTTGTTGTATGTTGCTTAGGGACAGGATTTCAGGACCAGCGATTTTACTCTTTGTTGAAAAAAAAGCATGCAAAACCTTTTCGGTGTACTCATCGCTGTATCGCGAGATCGATTCAAGGCTTATCTTTTCGTCCATGAGCGCAGGTCTTATATACGACAAAGTTAATGGATATTCAACAATGTAAACATGGGTGGAGTCAGCTTGGCGTGTATGAAAAATAGTGATCTGATACATTTTTAACCAACTTAACAACCGCCGCGTAAAACGCTTTAAATATCATTGAGGCATTTTAACGGTTCATACCGCACATTTGCATTCTAACCTCTAAATTTAGTTCATGTTTATTGAACCAAGATTCGACACCAGCCCCAAACGAGAACGTACAGGATGGATTGAAGTGATTTCCGGGTGCATGTTTTCAGGGAAGACCGAGGAGCTCATCCGTCGGTTGAACAGGGCTTTAATCGCAAAACAGCATGTGGAAATCTTCAAGCCCGCCGTTGATAAACGATATCATCACGAACAAATTGTATCGCATAACGAAAACGCAATTCGTTCTACACCTGTAAATTTTGCAAGTGACATATTCCTCCTTGCCGGTGATTGCGATGTTGTGGGCATCGATGAGGCACAATTCTTTGATCAGTCGATCGTGGAGGTCTGTAACACCTTGGCAAATAATGGCAAACGAATTATCGTTGCTGGGCTAGACATGGATTATGAAGGGAGACCTTTTGGTCCAATGCCAAATCTGTTGGCGATAGCTGAATTCGTCACGAAGGTCCATGCCATCTGCGCGCGGACTGGAGAACTGGCATCCTTTTCATTCCGTCTGACAAACAATGATACACAGGTTGTGCTGGGAGAAAAGACGGTTTACGAGGCTCGAAGTCGACGAGCCTTTAATGAAGGTATGAAGATGAGAAAGAAATGAGGAAACGCCCGGCCTATTCATCTCCATTTGAAAAATGTCAGAAAACGCGGATAGTTCTATGCGCGTAGGTTTGTGAGAATAGTTTTTGTTTTCAAATTTTTCTTGCCTCGCCACAATGGTAAATCCCAGTGTAGGAACACGAATCCGATCATATTTTTAGGAAATAATCTGCCGTCTTCCTTCCTGTCCAACTGATCAAACTGGATGCCGTCCGACAAAATAATAAAGAGCCGGATCGAATAGATTTGCCCGCTTTCAACTTATTCTAACAGTATGTTTTGTCTCAAAATCTGAGTAGCAAGAGCGCGCAGCTCAATTACGCGATCTTCTTACAGTAATGCGTAACTTTCATCCATGTTACATAAAACTCGCGGCATCGTCTTCAGATTCACAAAATATGGCGAGACCTCTATTATTGTAACAATATTTACGGAACTATTCGGTTTACAGAGTTACATCGTCAACGGAGTGAGGAGCAAATCCGGGAAGAATAAGATTGCATTTTTTCAACCGCTTACCTTGCTTGATCTGGTTGTATATCATCGTGAACATGCAAACATTAGCCGGATCAAAGAAGTGAAATGCTTGTATCCGTATCAGTCCATACCCACAAACATTAAAAAATCAGCGTTGGCGATGTTTCTGGTTGAGGTAGTTAATAGGACCATTAAAGAGGAAAGCCATGCACAGGCCCTGTGTGAATTTCTTGTTCAATCGTTCATTACACTGGATCAAATGGAAGAAAAAACAGAGAACTTTCATTTGCTTTTCCTGCTCAAACTTAGCCGATATTTAGGGTTTGGGGCACATCATGTTAACGATATTGTCGGTACCCGCTTCGCAAGTGAAGAGAGCGAAAAAATTATGTCTGCCTTGCTGAGCTCAGGATATACCGATTTTATATTGATGTCCAATCACCAGCGCCGAGAGCTACTGGAATTAATATTAAGGTTTTATTCTGATCACATTGAAAACCTCGGTGAGATAAAATCCATACAGGTATTACGCGAAATATTCTGATGCCTTCCTTTTTCGTTTTATTGGGCGATCAAGTCAGTCGCTTAGCGACCTCACTCCAGTTAACGACTTTCCACCAGTTAGCGACATACTCATTGCGTTTGTTCTGATATTTTAAGTAATAAGCATGTTCCCAGACATCGAGTCCAAGGATCGGGATGCCTTTGATTTCGCTGATATCCATCAATGGATTGTCCTGATTGGCAGTAGACCCGATCTTGAGTTTTCCATTCTCATTTACCAGCCATGCCCAGCCCGATCCAAATCTTGTCATGGCGGCTTCTGTAAATTGCTGCTTAAATTTCTCAAAGTTACCAAATGAGCCGTTGATCGCATCCGATATTTTTCCTGCGGGATTATTGTCCCCCTGCGTCGGATGCATTACTTGCCAGAAGAAATTATGATTCCATGCACCTCCACCATTATTCTTTGCTTTTGCGGAAAGTTTAGAGGCGTTCTTAAAGAAATCATTCTCCGTTTCAAATGAGATCTTTTCAGCGGCAATAGCCTCATTAACATTTTTGATATAGGCGGTGTGATGCTTGTTGTAGTGAATATCCATAGTAGTTGCGTCTATGGATGGTTCGAGGGCATTATTGGCATACGGCAGCGGAACCTGTGAAAATTGCAGCGCGATCGGAGTGGCAGCACGGTTTGTGACTTCTGTCGTCTCAAGTGACGCTTTTACTAATAGCGGTGTACCAAGAGCAACGGCAGTTGCTTTAAAAGAATCTCCGATAAATTTTCTTCTAGAAGTCTTCATAATGCGAAGTAGTTTGTTTAAAGTAAAATTACCCAAAAATCTTTAGCTTGCGGTAGCTCTTTAAAACGATCGGAAATGAAAGAGGTATTATATGATACTATCCCTTCACTTGATCTCGACGACTTTTATAAAGGAAACGCATCAGTTAAGGAAAGGTTTGTTGATATACTGGGAGAAGCGTATAATAATATCGGATTTGTCGCTATACGAAATCACTTTCTTACTTCGGAGATGCAAGAGCGATTGTATCAGGCAGTCAAGAAGTTTTTTGCGCTTCCGGATGATGTAAAAAAAAAATATGAGAACGCTGCGATTGCAGGTCAACGGGGTTATACAGGAAAGGGCAAAGAACACGCCAAGGGAAGAAACACAGGAGATCTAAAGGAATTTTATCACGTTGGGCAGGAGCTGGCCGCCGATGAACTGAACAATGAAGGTTATCCACCCAACATTTGGCCTCAAGAGGTTCCAGAGTTTAGGTCCGCTGCTCTCGATGTCTTTAGAGCACTGGAAAAAACGGGAGCGATCATATTAAGGGCGATCGCCTTGTATCTTGAACTACCTGAAAAATATTTTGATGACAAGATAAGAAGTGGCAATAGCATACTACGGCCTATTCATTACTTCCCAATTGAAAGTCCAGAGGATATTCCTTCGGATGCCGTTCGAGCCGCGGAACACGGTGACATCAATCTAATCACATTGTTAATGGGTGCCAGCGCTGAGGGGTTACAGGTTTTACGCCGCGATGGTACCTGGATCCCAATCAAAGCACTTCCGGATCAGCTGGTCGTGAATGTGGGTGACATGCTCGAGCGTTTGACTAACAAGAAATTAAAGTCCACCATTCATCGCGTAGTCAATCCCCCGAGAAACTTGATGAACACTCCACGTTATTCAATCCCGTTTTTTATGCATCCAAGATCTGAGATGAGCTTAGCTGCCTTGGAGAGTTGTGTATCGGCAACAAACCCAAAGGTGTGGGATGATATTACAGCGGGTGAGTTCCTGGATCAACGCTTACTAGAAATTGGTTTAAAAAAATAGAAAACTTGGTTCGAGATAGTCGCGCCCCAGAAGTAGCTGAACGTGTCAGTTATTATATCTTTCTTCGGGATATATTGACACTCGCGCTTACTGCTTTTGGAGGGGCTCAGGCTCACCTAGCGTACTTTAACAAATTGCTCGTTGATAAGCGGAAGTATTTGACCGAAGAGGAGCTGATGGAAATAAACTCGCTCTGTCAAATCTTGCCAGGCCCCGCATCGACGCAAACTTTGACCGCAATTGGGTTCAAGATCGGGGGACCTAACCTTGCCTATCTTACGCTACTGGTTTGGGTGCTGCCTGCGGTGATCATCATGCTGGTTGCAGCGCTGATTATGACCAGTATCCAAGCTAAGAACTGGTCAACTGACTTTACACGCTTCATACAACCCATGGCTGTCGGATTCGTCAGCTATGGCGCTTACGTTATCAGCATGCGAACGATCAGAACGAAAACGGGACTCTTCATATTGATTGTAGCAGCTATTTTTTCATATCTCTTCCAAACACCATTTGTCTTCCCAATCATTCTACTCGGAGCGGGGACGGCAACGGCTTTCAAGTATAAGGCGCAGCCGAAGGAAGAGAAACAAAGACTGATTGTGCCGTGGGCAAATTTCCTGCTATGGATTGGCGTTCTGGTCTTTGCTGCCGTATTAGGTGCAGCTACGAAGTCATTGCCAGTAAAATTGTTCGAGAACTTTTATCGAAATGGCAGTCTCGTATTTGGTGGAGGGCAGGTACTCGCGCCACTTCTTTATACGGAATTTGTTGAGGTGCAGGAAGGCGATGATATCAATAAGGTATCAAAACTAAAAGCCAAAATCAAGGAGAAGTATGCTCCAAAACCTCTTCACCATCCTACTTCACATAACGAATTCTTGTCAGGCTATGCTGTAGCGCAAGCTTTGCCAGGGCCCGTCTTTTCATTTAGTGCGTATATTGGTGCGCTATCGATGCGGGACTACGGAACAGGTGGCGGCATTATAGGCGCGCTTATGTCTGCTCTTGGAATTTTCCTTCCGGGAACGTTTCTGATCTTTTTTGCGATTCGATTCTGGGACAGCTTAAAAAAGTATAGGGCTGTAAGAGCGTCGCTTGAGGGAATTACGGCAGCAAGTTCAGGCCTGGTGCTAGCCTCAGCTGTAATCTTATTTCAGCCTTTGGCGAATACGTTTTTGAACTTCGCGGTTGTTGTTGCAACGTTTGCCCTATTGACTTTTACGAGGATACCTTCCCCGTTCATTATTCTCGGCGGTCTTCTTCTCGGATTCATTCTAAAATAAAAAACCCCTAGTCAAAGGGGTTTTAATATTTGAAATCCGTCCAATGTTTATCCAAGCTTGAAGGCGATAGGAAGGACCATTCTCTGTCTCACTGGTTTGCCTCTTTGCTTACCTGGTTTCCACTTTGGAGCAGTTTGTAAAACGCGAACAGCTTCTTCATCACAACCTGCACCGATACCCTTGATCGCCTTTACATCGGTGATGCTGCCATCGCGCTCGATAACAAATTCGACGAACACTTTTCCTTCAACGCCCATCCTTCGGGCCTGAGCCGGGTACTTCAACTTTTTCTGAACGTGCTCATAAAATGCGGGCATGCCACCAATCGGGGCGGCTGTTTCTTCAACGACCAAAAAAATCTGATTTACATCTTCTTTTTCTTCCTCTTGAGGCTGAATCTTGATCTCTTCAACTTTGGTTTCTTCGGTCACCTCAGTATCCATATTGATTTCAATCTCTTCTTCTATTTTCTTCTCATCCGGTACTTCAATAATTTGTGGTTGTTGAATTTTTGGAGGAGGAGGAGGGAGTTGCTCGGTTGGCGGCACTTCCAATATCTCTTCTTCAGCTGCATCGTTCTTACCAAGATCTTTTACAGATGTATCGTCATAGACCCGGTATGAAAATGCCATTATTGCTAGCAGTAAACTAATCACCAACCCAATAGTCAGAAACAAAAATGATTTGTTGGTGAGGTCCGCTTTTTCAGTCTTCTTCGGTTCCATAGGTTAAGTATTTTAACAATTAGAATGTCAAATATAGAGAAACGTCACAGTTTTAACGAAATTTTTTTGGCGGCTATTTCCTGCTGCCGTAAAAAAGAGTCAGGAACAGGGTAGGGAAGACGGAATAGTTCTTTGCCGTGGGCATGATCTCAATCTTCTCGGTATAGATATCCATGAGAAATCCTGCCTCAAATCCCGTTACCTGGCTCTTTATAGTACCAAGCTCAAAGTTCATTGCGGCTTTGATATTAAGTCCGGGCACAATCTTGGATTCGCCCAGTCCTTCAAAAACTCTGCCGGTGCCCCCAATATCTCCGATGCTAATACTGGGGTTCCAAGGCGTGCGTACGCTCACCATGTCATTATTGTTGGGATAATACTCGATATAGTATGGAGCGACCACGCCAATAGTGGGGCCGATGGCAAAAATGCTTTTTATTTCTGCGCCTTGCTGAGGGGCCTTCTTGAACAATATCAGATCGCGACCATACTGCAATCGGATCGCATACAAGTAATTAGACTTTCCGTAAATGAAATAGTTGCCTGTCGTCGACGAACTCCTGCGCACTTCTTGCGGATGCTTGACATTCATGAGTTCAAGCCCGAATGTCTCGAGGACACGGTCATTTAGCTTTCTCGCCTTCTTGAAGACAATACCTCCAATCAGACCTCCGGAAGTGTTTTTGTTGATCCCCCAGATGAATTCTGACTGATATTCATAGCTATCTTGTGTTTGAGCAGCGGCGCTCAAAACGAGAAACACACAACATATTGTGAGGATTAAAAACTTTTCAACGCGCAGCATTCCAAGCCAATCTTTACAATAAATTTAGAATATAAATTTTCTAACACAAATAATATGTCAAAGTTATTCGCGAGACAGCTTTTTTGAGATCGGGCACAATTCAGGGTTAAATAAACCCTTTAATTTAGTGGACTGCTTCCTTTATTTCCTCATATCTAATGCCCATGTGCGATTGATCGTAGATCGATTTCTCGTTCTCGATGATCAACACCTGGGGCGATTCATGCTCCACATCAAACACAGCTGCAATCCTGTTTGAGATCTCCCTATAGGTTATCAAATCAAGGAAATAAGGTTTTACAGCCAGCATTTCGGCATCATCCCAATTTCTCTCCAAGCGGTCGAGGGCCATCCGGCTAACTGAACACCTTGAACTATACTTAAAAATAAGTATTGGGTTCTCTTTTGACTCTTCCCTGATCATGTCGATCTGATGTACAGATCGTAGTTCGCTCCATTTCATAACTAACTATTCGTACCACATTCCTTCCTCACCCTTATCATAACGGGGTTTATGCCCTTTTTCTTTCAAATGATCAGGTTGTGCTTCTTGTTTCTTAAACAAACGCGCC
Source organism: Chryseolinea sp. (assembly GCA_025923195.1). GTDB lineage: Bacteria > Bacteroidota > Bacteroidia > Cytophagales > Cyclobacteriaceae > Chryseolinea. Next base: position 4,141 of record JAICGJ010000077.1, on the reverse strand, counting down.
CACCACAACTTAAAGTTCGTCAACAGATCCTTTTCTTCCGGAACATTGTTCCTGTTTGTCTTTATGAATTTTGTATCAGGATGAAGACCTCTGTTTTTCTCAAAGAGCTTAAATTTTTGCATCTTAATATTACCCTGATAAGCAGATGATTGCGCGAAAGCCTTGCCAGGTTCCCTTGTTCTAAGGGCTTCTTCAGCGCTGCTCGGATTGCGAATGTAATCCCAGTCTCTACGTATGCTTCTGGCATATTCACTTGCTCTTACGGAACTCTTTGTTGGCTTGATACCTGCCACAGAGCCCTCAGCGGCGTGAGGCTTCTTCGTGTATTCGCGCTGCTTCATCTTGACTTGCAATTCCTCAGCGTCAAAAGCATTTTTGTCCAAACGTTTTTTCTTTATCGATGCCTCGGAAGCGTTTGGATTTTGTACGTAATTCTTTCTGAATTTCTTGAGCTTGGTGGAGCCAGTGTAACGTGCGCCCTGATCGAGGAAGCCAGGATGCAAATCAAACATTTTGTTCCTTCCGGGAAATCCAGCTACTTTCTTGGCATCATCAGAATATGTCTTCCCTTGTATAGGGCTTTCTCTGTTGTTCCAAAGTTGTCCACTTACGCTTCCGCCTCCTTTTTCCTTAGGTTTTACCTTGATGTTTCCTTGGAAAAGTGCAGCTGCTGATCCCTGCTTGGGAATCTTCACATCCAGAGGCCTTTCATTGTTATTCCATATCCGCCCACTTACACTTCCCCCACCCTTCAGCGGACGGCGGCCCTTGATCGTTCCATCGTATTTTCGAAGGGAACTTGCGCCGATGCCGGGAGTGCGTGCCGGAAGTGGATTCAGGCCAGGTCTGCTCTCGCTTGAGCGGGTGGCAGTTTTAAACCATCCGGCTTTACCGAAGTATGCCTTATCGCCAAATTTTTCTTTACCCCGACGCATCGGAAGGATAGGCTGACCCTCTATGGATCTTTTACTTGAGAAATTCCGGCCTCGGATGCGCCGGCCGGCAACATCCCCTTGCCATGCTTCCTGCCTGTCCCTCGTGGCTGTCTTATATCCTAATGAAGGACCTGAGTATGGCTTATCACCAAGTTGCCTTTTCTGTTGATGCTTCATGGTCGGTGAAATGACGCCAGGCCGAGGAGTTTCAAAATTCTTCTTACGTAATGGTCTTCCGGCAACGTCCGTCAAATACGGTGTCTCACTTTTTCGTTTGGGTCTACGGAAATTAGCATAAACGTTGATGCTCTTCTTGTAGATTCTCGGAGGGGAACTCTGCAATTTCTTGACCCTCTTCAAGGTGCCACGGTTGGGGACAGCGTTTTGCGTTGATCTCGGGACCTTTGAAGGATTGTTCACGTAACGACCCTGCTGAGGGTAAAATTTTCGAGCTTGTGGAGGTGTCTGTAATTTCTTAAGCCGTGCAAGCGTGCTACGGTTAGATACGATTTTTTGTGCAGGCTTTGGCGTTCGTGACGGGTTGTGCGTATACCTTCCATACTGGGGATATATGTTCTGACTACGGGCTGGAGCGGATTTGGCGCGAATGCGATATCCAGCAATATCGCCCCTCCATGCCTTTTCCGTTTTTTGAGGTTTTGATCGCGCTATAGGACGTATGGGCCTCCCAGGACTGTCTCCTCCCTTCGCGCGCCTGCGTGGTGTGTAATTGCGCGCATTGCTTGCAATTGATTTCTTCTTTGATGAAACTCTCTTTCCTGGTTTCCTTTTTTGAGAAGCTTTTTTCGAAGGAGTCTTGAATCTCCCTTCCCTGCTTGACGCAGGTTTGTCTCCCTTTGTATTCTGAGAGAACGCGGGAATTGCCAAACCCATGATTAATAAAAGACCGATGATCTTCAATATCGTGGGAAAATGGAGGATTTTATTGTAGTCGCTGCGAGTCAAAAAATAGTATTAGAAAACAGGCTAAGATAAGGAAAATTTGCCTTTTTAGGGGTCATTTGTACCATTCAGGAGTAAAACGCTCGATTAAACGCTTTCTTTTGAGGGCGATCAAAATTTTAGCAATTCCTGTATTTTGGCCTTTAACCGCCCTTTCGGGAGAAAGTTTTGCTCGAGCGTTGCCGCGAATGGGATTGGGGTATCCAAAGAGGCTAATCTCATCACGGGAGCGTCGAGATACGCGAAACAATTTTCATTGATCCAAGCACTTATTTCAGCCCCAATACCACCTGTTAGCGTGTCTTCATGTAATATTAAAATGCGATTCGTCTTTCTCACAAACGCGCTGACGGTTTCCTTGTCCCATGGCAGGAGAGTTCTTAAGTCCAATAATGCTATACTGACATCGGGCATCTCCTCCTTCAAGATGCCTTCCGCCCAATGTACGCCCATCCCATACGTTATGATACCCAGCTCCGTCCCCTCTCGAACCAGTTTAGCCTTTCCAATTTCAACGGTATAGTAATCATCAGGAATAATTTCCCTTAGAGATCGGTACATCAGCTTATGTTCGAAGTAGAGGACAGGATTAGGATCCTCAATAGCAGCACACAGCAGTCCTTTGGCGTCATACGGTGTAGCGGGATAAACGATCTTTAGGCCCGGCGTATGAAAGAACCATGCTTCATTGCTTTGTGAATGGAATGGCCCCGCAGCAGTACCTGCGCCTGTCGGCATCCTGACCACGACGTCTGATGATTGACCCCAACGCCAATAGGATTTGGCTAGGTTGTTAACAATCTGATTAAATCCCTCGGTTACAAAGTCAGCAAACTGCATTTCAATCATTGACTTCATCCCTTTTACGGACAGGCCCAATCCTGCGCCCACAATTGCCGACTCACAGATTGGTGTGTTGCGGACACGGGCCTTTCCGAACCTCTCAACAAACCCTTCCGTGATTTTAAAAACACCGCCATACTCTGCGATGTCTTGTCCCATGAGGACAAGGTCGTCAAATCGCTCCATGCATTGCCGAAGACCATCGGATATGGCATCGATGTATCTCTTCTCCGACGTCTTATCTGAAGAAGGCTTAATCAAAATTTGAGTATACGGCGTGTATACGTCATACAATTCAGTTTCTGTGTCTGGAACAGGAGGCGTCTCCTTGTTTGCCAGTATAAGTCCCTCTTCGATTTCTGTTTTGATTTTGTTTTTCAACTCAGATATGTAGTGAAGATCAATGACACCTTCCCTTAACAAATAGCTCTCATAGTTCTGGAGTGGATCTCGCTTGGACCACTCATCCATTAATTCCTTCGGAACGTACTTGGTTCCTGATGCCTCTTCGTGACCTCGAATCCTGAACGTTCGGCACTCCACGAGAACTGACCGCGGGCGTTGTCGCAAGTCGCTTGCCAACGAAGAAAAGGTATCATATACTTCAAGGACGTTGTTCCCGTCGATACTCAACCCTTCAATGCCATATCCGATGCCCTTGTCTGCAAAGCTCTTGCACCGGAACTGCTCATGGCTGGGGGTAGATAGCCCATAACCATTATTTTCGACGATGAAAAGAATGGGCAAATCCCAAACAGCTGCCACATTTATAGCCTCATGAAAGTCCCCTTCGCTGGTTCCGCCGTCACCATTGAAGACTACTGTTACTTTATTTTCTGATTTTAGTTTGCTTGCTAACGAAATGCCAACAGCCACGCCGTTTTGTGGACCCAAGTGCGAGATCATACCTACGATATGGTGTTCGTTGCTTCCAAAATGAAAAGACCGGTCGCGTCCCTTGGTGAAACCCATCATTGTTCCCTGCCATTGGGCGAATAGCCTTTTGAAGGGAATGTCCCTGCAGGTAAAGACTCCGAGGTTACGATGCATAGGTAAGATATACTCATCTTTGTCCAGGGCAAGCGTTACCCCGACGGAAATGGCCTCCTGTCCGATCCCGCTAAACCATTTACTTATCTTGTTTTGTCGAAGAAGTATAAGCATCTTTTCTTCGATCATCCGTGGCCTAAGAATCGATTCATAAAGATCCTTGAGCAAGCTATCCGAATAGTTTTTACGGTCAAATTTCATGTCGTCAAAAAGTGGATCAAAGTTAACCTAGTTTTCGAACCCTCACATTCGGAAATTCAAGCTTCTTTTAAAGAGTTTACCCCGAAAAGTGAAAGCATCGTAAGGTTTACTATTTTTGAGCCGTTATGATTTTATTTAATGAATTTGAA
>JAICGJ010000076.1 GCA_025923195.1 Chryseolinea sp. | reverse complement strand
GGATAACTATTAACGGATAATGGATAACGGATAACGGTGAAATGATTGCTTCTACCAGACCCCGCATACAATCCAATTCATTTTATAGCGTTAACTTGGTGAATGAATTTTCTAATGACACTGTCAGTTCGGATTCTTATTTTTCCTATTCTGTTATTCACTTGCGCATCTTCATTCAGCCAATCGAAAATTCAGCAGAAGGTACCAGACAAAACCCGCATTTTGTTCTTACTTGATGCTTCCGGGAGCATGCTAGAACAATGGGAACGTCCCAACCAAACGCGCTGGAGCGTAGCCAAATCCATACTGACGAAACTTGTGGACTCGCTGGGGCAAAACAGCAAGCTTGAACTGGCGCTTCGCGTTTATGGACATCGATCACCTCAGGAGATCAAGAACTGCAAAGACACCTGGCTTGAAGTCCCGTTTAAGGCGAGAAGTCATACGCTGATTATACAGAAGCTGGCTGAAATAAGGCCTAAGGGAGTGACTCCCATTACTTATTCCCTAGAGCAGGCAGCAAATGACTTTCCCACCAGTTCGGGATATCGCAATATAGTAATCTTAATCACTGATGGAATTGAGTCCTGTGGTGGAGACCTTTGCGCCATGTCTGTGGCCATGCAAAAAAAGGGAGTTTTCCTGCGGCCCTATATCATAGGGTTGGGTTTAAGAACTGAAAAATCCTTGGAATGCGCAGGCAAATATATTGACGCAGACACACCAGGAAAATTCAACGATGTGCTAAACGAGGCCATTGAAACAAGCTTCGCCAAGACGACAGTGAGTGTCGAAATATTGGACGCGAACAATCAGCCGACAGAAACCAATGTCAATGTCAGTTTTCTGAATTCTCTGACCGGTGTTCCTATGTACGACTTTGTGCATTACCGCGACAGAATGGGTAACCCTGATACAGTTCAAATCGATCCGGTTGTAGATTACGACCTTATGGTGAATACGATACCTCCTGTAATAAAACCTAACGTCGCGCTTGCTATTGGAAAGCACAACGTACTGACTATTCCGGCACCGCAAGGTAACGTCGTAGTCAGGCAGGAAGGAAGACGAGACACCAATCTTCAGGTTTTAATTCGGCAGAAGGGTAAATCGGAATTAATTCACACACAAAGGAGTAATGAAACCGTTAGGTACCTTACAGGCAGTTATGAGATAGAAACCCTTACGCTACCCCGAAGGATTTTTCCTATCGAGATACAGCCGAATAAAACCGAGACTATTTTGCTGCCATCGCCCGGAGTTGTAAACTTTAATACCACTTCAACTGGTTATGGCAGCTTGTACGAGATTAAACCCGATGGCACCCAAACGTGGGTTTGCAACCTAAATGATCTGAAGCACGAGTTTACACTGAGTCTATTACCCGGCCAATACAAAATTGTCTTTCGGGTTAAGCAGACAACGGGCAGCAAGTACACTGCCTTTAAGAAGTTTACCGTCAAATCGGGGGTTACGTCGATGCTGAATGTCTTTAATTAGACGCGTTTCGCTCTGGTTCACGAGATGTAGCTACTTTGCCGGATTGCAGTTTCAGAAAGAAGCGCATGAATGTATTGCCTGATCCTCTAAAATGAATTTGGACCAGAACCCATATTGCCAATGAACCAGATAATCTATTCTCGAAATCATGGCTGATTAGCGCAATATTAATTATGAAGACTCACCAATATTTGCGAAAATTATTGACTACTATTTGTTAGTTTAGGCAAGCATCGTAATTTTTCCACCAGACTTCTTTAACACTAACCTAGCATTCATGACCCTTTGGGATTTAGCACTGCGCCTTACTAGCCAATGGTACTGGGTAGTGCCTTTTATCCTTGCGTACCTCGGCGTAATCATGACGATCCTTCTGGACAACAAGAATCCGGCTAAATCCATTGCATATATTATGCTACTTGCTCTGGTTCCGGTATTAGGTCTTGTTGTATATTATTTTTTTGGTAGAGATTACAGAAAGCAAAGGATCTTTAATTTAAAAGGTGCTGTTGACTCGCCCATCATAGAGAGTTTTTGGACCGATCACCGGCTGGAATTTGAAAGGCGATTCGAGAGAACAGAAAAACAATTTGGTGACCTTATAGCACCAGCGCGATTGATATTTAATCAGCATCAGGGTGTTCTATCCGAACACAACAAAATAACATTGTTGATCAATGGGGAATCAAAATTTCCGGAGGTGCTCCGTTCACTTGAGCAGGCCAAACATCATATCCACATGGAGTACTACATTTTTTCCTATGATGATATTGGCAAGAAAGTGGTAGACATCTTAATGCGCAAAGCAAGGGAGGGAGTGGAAATTCGCATCATAATAGATGACTTTGGTTCACAGAAAAATCGGAAGATGGTGAGACGGTTGAGAAAGGCAAAAGTCGAGGTGTATCGATTTATGCCTGTTACATTTCCTTTTCTCGCCCAGGCAAATTTCAGAAACCATCGCAAGATAATTGTCATCGACGGACGCGTCGGGTTTGAGGGAGGAATCAATATTGACGAACGTTATATCAACAGTGGTAAGCACAGATTATACTGGAGAGACACGCATATAAAAGTAGAAGGCCCCCTTGTCAACCAACTACAGCTTCAGTTTCTTCTGAGCTGGCATTTTACGGCTAAGATGAAATTTCCGTTTGAACGGCCATACTTTGGAAATGAGTTTGAGACACCTGGTGATGCAACGGCGACGCTGGTTGCCAGCGGACCAGATTCACCCCGACCCTACTGTATGGAAGCCATTCTTGCAGCTATTAATCAGGCCAAAAAGAGGATATGGATCGTGACACCTTATTTTATTCCTACCGATCAAATAATCACGGCACTTCAGATAGCCGCCAGTAACGGCGTAGATGTCCAAATGATTCTGCCAGGCAAATCCGATTCTCACGTTGTGAAACATGCGTCCCTATCTTACATAAGACCATTATTGCGCAGTGGAATCCGAATATTCTTTTATGAAAAAGGGTTTGCTCACGCAAAAACAATGACGTTCGATGGCCAGGTCGCCATAATCGGAACCGCTAACATGGATACGCGAAGCTTTTACATTAATTTTGAAATTGCCGCTGTCATCTATGATAAAAAGCTATGTGAAGAGGTTGATAAATCATTTTTGAATGACCTCAAGCAAAGCAAGGAAGTGACGTTCAGGGACTGGTCGAAGCGTTCTTTTTACAATCGTCTGCTCGATTCCGTTTGCAGGTTGCTCACACCGCTACTCTAGCCGGCAGAGCGCTTCTGAGCCAGCAATATAAGCCTCGGAGATTCCTGAACATATTCGCTCAACGCATAGTCACCATATACCTGGCACAGCTTCAAGCCATGTCGTTCGAACATTGCGTTGAAATCACCAGTGCAAAACTTCCTTACCTTTTCCGTGAATCTAAATGGTTCCACAGCTCGAACATTATCGACCTCTATGCTTTTATGAACATATTTGCTATCTGTCCATCTCTTGAGACGATAAGTTATTCCGTCTATTTGCCGTTCCTCATAGGGCAATAGATGTCGTTCAGCTTGGCTTACATTGAGGTAATCCATTATCAACCAGCCATTATTTTTTAGGGAGTGAGAAATGTTGTTAATAACCTGCTCATTTTCGAGGTCAGTATCGAAGTAACCGAAGCTCGTGAAGAAGTTAAAGACATAGTCGAAGCAGCTATTGCCGAACGGTTCACGCATGTCATGGCGAAAGAATCGAAGTTTGTCATTTTGCCACCTGCGCGCATATCGAATGCTTGAGAAGGCAAGGTCCAGCCCTATCACACGATGCCCATTCGCCGCCAGATGTTTCGCGTGCCTTCCATTTCCACAGCCAAGGTCCAGAATATTTGACTGGGGAGATGGTTGCAACTCAAAAAGAACCGCCTTTACAAACGAGGCAGCTTCTTCCTCATTTCGATGGGCATATAACCTGTGGTAAAATTCTGAGTTAAACCAGTCTTTAAACCAATTCTTCCTTGATCCAATGATTTCTTCAATGGTTGCTTTCATATTGCCTCATTCATTGTTTTGAAAGTGACGGACGATGGGGCTGATGTTGTTTTTTGTCCAACCTGAATAAGTATGGATCCCGGAAGTACGCCCCGATCCACACTATCGATAATATAGCTGCCGGCAACATGAAGTTTGAGCTATGAGAAAGCTCTACTGCCATGGCGCCTCCGAAATATGCTGTCAGCAACAACAGACCGATGCGCATAGTCGGTCGATAGAGGTAAATCGAGATAAATAAAAGTTCGGAAACCGCAAGGATTCTCATCAAAGGCAAAAGACTCATTTTCGAGTAGATTTCTCTTAGCTCTGAAACGCCCGCAAGCTTCATAAATGCTGCCATGGCAATAACAATGGTGATCAGGATCGCTGGGACCTGTTTGAGATTTTGTGCTATGATTTTCATAATATTTTCGTCTTGTGAAGGCAAAACTATCCTCCACTCTGGGCGTACCCATTGATGTAGATCAAGAACGAAAATTATTTTTTGAGCGAGGCTTGTTTTCTGATCCGGCTGACCGTTTCGGGTGTTATGCCAAGGTAAGAAGCGAGCATATGTTGAGGCACGCGCTGCGCGATACTCGGATAGGTTTCAAGAAAATCCACGTACCGTTCTTCTGCAGATGCCGTTAGGGATGATACGATCCTATGGTCCTTTGCAATGGCGCGACGCTGGATGCCGGCCCGAAATGATTCGGCATATCCTTTTAATTTTTCCAACAGCGTCTCATGTCCCTTCATGTCGATCAATATGATGTCACTGTCTTCCACAGCATCAATAAAAAATGATGATGGCGTTCCTTCCGACATCCCATTCTTGTCGCTGATCCACCAATTCTCCGGGGCAAATTGAATGATATGCTCCCTGCCTCTATTGTCGATAACATAACTGCGCAGGATTCCCTTAGTGACGAACGCGCCATGACGCGCAACTTCTCCCTGCCTAACAAGAAATTCTGAGCGCTTTAAGGATCGCATAAGCACGACCGATTGTATGAGGGATTTGTCGCCTTCAGTTAGCGGAAAGCTCCGCTCAAAGTAGGTGTAAAGGACTTCGAGCATCAAAAGAAAGTTTTATCTAAAAATAGCCGTTTCCAAAATGTCTTTATTACATTTCTTAAGGTAAGCCAATTTAACCTTACCTTTTCAGAGCATATTTTACAACTCCCCAGCAAATCATAAGCTTATGGAAATGCTTGACAATGCTATAACCTGGTTCGAAATCCCGGTAACGGATTTTGAACGCGCAAAAAAGTTTTACTCCACCATTTACGATTTTGACATGCCGGAGGCGCAGGTGGGTCCTGTGCGCATGGGTTTTCTTCTGTATGAGCAACAGCCTCAGCGGGTCGGAGGCGCAATTTGTTTTGGACAAGGATATACGCCGTCATCCCAGGGAACGCTACCTTACCTGAATGGGGGTTCAGATCTTAATGTTGTATTAAACCGAATTGACAAAGCAGGAGGAAAGGTAGTTATCCCGAAAACTTTTATTGCCCCTGAACACGGTTATTTCGCACGCTTTGTCGATACTGAAGGAAATCTGGTCGCCTTGCATTCGAGAAAATGAAGGAATCAACACATAGTATACTCTAATATCATAAGCAAAAGACACTGCGGCGATTTAAGCTTTGAACTTCCAGATGTTTATCGTAATATTACGATCAAATGGGACTAACCAAGACCGAAGGCTTTACTAAACATCAGATTGAACTGGCCTCTATAGCAAAGGCGTTGGGGCATCCGGCGCGCGTCGCGATTCTGCAATTTCTCGTTTCAAGGAAGACGTGTGTCTGTGGGGATATTGTCGAAGAGCTTCCACTGTCACAATCTACGGTCTCGCAGCATTTGAAAGAATTAAAAAACGCCGGGCTTATTAAGGGTGACATTGAAGGACCCAGTGTTTGTTATTGCATCAATGAGAAAGTGTGGGTGAGAGCCCGGAAAATATTAGATGACTTATTTGAAAAATTCAATGGCGATGATTGCTGCGAATAGTCCAACCGGAAGACCGTATTCTCATTCAAGGCAAATACAAAAACCTGAGGAACTTGGAGAATTGAAAATGTTTTTGGAGCTTAACAAGCTGCCATTTAAAGATATTAGCCTGAATGGCAATATTTTCCTATTGTTTTATGATGATGAAGGTAACGTTATTGGTTCGGCAGGCCTGGAAATTTATGGGGAAGCCGGTCTGATGCGATCCATAGCGGTACGCAGCGAAGACAGGGGTAAAAAGTTGGGGGCGAGGATTGTAGATGAAATTCTTCTTTGTGCAAGAGACAACAACTTAAGATCGGTTTTTTTACTCACTGAAACCGCCTATAAATTCTTCCTCAACAAAGGATTTCAAGATTTTTCGCGCAATGATGTGCCGGAGGCCGTGAAGAATTCTTCCGAATTTTCGTTAGTTTGTCCTGCCTCAGCCAAATGCATGGCTTTCAGGTTTTATAGATATGGTGAATAGAATTTTAGTGTTGTGCACAGGCAATTCCTGCCGCAGTCAAATGGCGCATGGGTATTTGGACTTTTTTGGTAAAGAAAAGGTCCAAGTGTTAAGCGCAGGCCTTGAAAAACATGGCGTAAATCCCCGAGCCATCGTCACTATGAAGGAAGATGGCATCGATATATCTCATCACACTTCAAACCTTATAGGCGAATACTCGAACCTCACGTTTGACTATGTTATAACCGTATGTGATAACGCAAAGGAGAATTGTCCATATTTTCCCGCCAGAATAAAGGTGCTGCACCACAATTTCCCGGATCCCGCCAAAGCCAAGGGAAGCGAAGAGGAAATAGCCAGGGAATTCCGGCAGGTGAGAGCAATGATAAAAAATTACTGCAAAGACTTCGTAAATACGTATGTCAGGTAGCGATCAGCTGTTAGGCGAACAACATTCAACGATGCTGCTCAATACGGATTCATAAATCCATTACATTTGCGTTTCATTGTAAATCCATGAAACTGAATAAGTATTTCGTAATCGATTTCGACAGCACTTTTACCAAAGTTGAAGCATTTGATGTTCTGGCTGACATATCGCTCAGCGACCATCCTGAAAGGGAATTCCGGAAAGCGCAAATTGCTCAAATCACCAACCAGGGTATGGACGGGTCAATTTCGCTTAGAGAATCCCTGGAGCGCAGGCTCAGTTTACTGGCTCCATCCAAAAAGCACCTGCCGTATCTGATTACGAAACTCAAAGGAAGCGTATCAGAGTCTTTCAAAAGAAACAAGGAATTCTTCCAGCAACATGCAGATAATATCTATATCATTTCCAATGGCTTCAAAGAAGTGATAGAACCTATCGTTACTGAATTCGGAGTTAAGCCCGAGAATATACTTGCAAACGAATTTAAGTTCGACGATACCGGAAGAGTTGTCGGCTTTGATCAAGACAACCCACTTTCCGCGAATGGCGGTAAGGTTGAACTGCTCAAGAAACTGAACCTGCCCGGAGACATTTACGTTATTGGTGACGGATACACAGACTATGAAATAAAGCATGCAGGGCTGGCAAATAAATTCTTTGTATTTACAGAAAACGTCGAACGTGAAAACGTCAAAAGCAAAGCGGATCATATAACGCCCAGCCTGGATGAATTCTTATATCTTAACAAATTGAATACAGTGATCTCATATCCTAAGAATAGGATTAACGTACTGCTTCTCGAAAATGTCCACCCTGTGGCTGTAGCCTTGTTAAAAGCGGAAGGCTTTAATGTTGAAGTCTATCACGCGGCGCTAACAGAGGACGAACTCTGCGAAAAGATAAAGAACGTGTCTGTTTTAGGCATCAGGTCTAAGACGCAGGTGACGGCTAAGGTTTTGGAGAATGCAAACCGGCTGATGGCTATTGGAGCTTTTTGTATCGGCACAAACCAAATTGACTTAAAGACGGCGACTAAAAAAGGTATTGCTGTTTTCAACGCGCCATTTAGCAATACCCGTTCCGTTGTGGAACTTGCGATTGCAGAGATGATTTTGCTCATGCGAAGCATCACAGATAAGTCAGTAAAAATGCACAAAGGCATTTGGGATAAATCTGCAAAAGGCAGCTTCGAAGTGCGCGGGAAGAAACTGGGACTCGTGGGCTATGGAAATATCGGTACGCAGCTTTCTGTGATTGCAGAATCTCTGGGTATGAAGGTCTTATATTATGATGTGGAGGAAAAACTCTCCCTCGGAAATGCCATAAAATGCAAGTCTCTCAAGGAGGTTCTTGAACAGGCCGACGTAATCTCACTTCATGTGGATGGCCGGGCATCAAATACCAATCTGATTGGCGAGCGTGAATTTGCCATCATGAAAAAAGGTGTGATATTCATCAATCTCAGCCGTGGTCATATTGTGGATATTCATGCTTTGCGGGAAAATATTCTCAATGGCAAAGTAGTTGGATGCGCGATAGACGTTTTTCCACACGAGCCCGTGAGCAACGATGAAGAATTTGTATCAGAATTACGGGGCCTGCCTAATACGATACTGACACCTCACATTGGTGGCAGCACGTCTGAAGCGCAAGAGAACATCGGCAACTACGTGCCTGGCAAGATCATGGATTACATAAACACGGGAAGCACATCAAATAGCGTCAGTTTTCCAAATATCACACTCCCCATTCTGGAGAACGCACACAGGCTTATTCACATTCATGATAATGTTCCTGGAATTCTGGCAAAGATCAATCAGGTTTTAGCAGAGAATGGTATCAATATCGTAGGCCAATATCTCAAGACCAACGACTTGATTGGATATGTGATAACAGATATCAATAAGCAATATGAAAAGGACGTAATCGCCAAACTAAGGGCCATTGAGCACACTATCAAGTTCCGCGTTCTTTATTGACAAATAGTCATGCCGTACCAGCGCTCCCGGTGTGGAATAAAAACAACACAGACAAAAGGCAATTAATCCCCAAACTACTTTTCGAAAAGCATAATCCTACTCTAACGCAGAAATTCAAAGTTGTTGGGTATAGGCACATCGTTTGGTACTTCTCCCCTAAAACCATACGATATGATTAAAGTAATCGCATTAATTCTAACACTGGTGGGCTTCGTTGGACTCATCCTGGGGGTCTTGGGAATATTTGGTAAGGACCTGGTGGCATTGAGCCCCTGGGCGCTCGCTATTCTTGGACTAATTTTCTTTGGATCAGGAGTTGGGCTGCTAAAGAGAAGAAGGGATACCGACGAAATCAGTTAAGGGGACAGCTTTGTTTTGCTGATCCTCTTATTGCAAACGTTCGAAATACCCATTTAGCTTGACAAGCTTGATCGTGTCTCCATTGCAGTCAATTCCTTTGTCTACCGCTATCACTGAATATCCTCTGCAGTATTTTTTAGGCGTATCGGCACCTGCATTTTTGTAACTCGCACCCGTCAGCAGTAATGTAGCAAGCGCAATGATGATAATCAAAATAGACCGTACCATACTCGTTGATTAAGATTCAACACTAGTTCATAGACAGACATGATTAAGAAAAAACTATACCATCAAAGTTTTACTGCAGGATTGGCCTTCTCGCCCGCTGCACTGTAGAAAATTTACTCGAACGGGGGCCGTTCGATCCCGCCTGGGGTAAGATGGGAAGCCTTTACCAGCGCCCATATAGTGCCTCGGCCGGTCGCAGCCGGTAGTGTAGGTACAAAAATTGCGCAACCGTTATAAACTATGCAGCATATGTATGACCAAGCGATCATTGAATCAATTAAAGAGCTCTTGATAGCAAAACATCAAACGATAGCAGTGGCAGAAAGTGTCACCGCCGGCCATATGCAGGCAGCCCTTGCTTCCGCTGAGAATGCGTCAAAGTTTTTTCAGGGCGGCATCACGGCTTACAATCTTGGTCAGAAGGCCAGGCACCTGCATGTTGAGCCGGTCCATGCTGAATCATGCAACTCCGTATCGGATCAGGTGGCATCTCAAATGGCAATTAATATTACAAAAATGTTCACGAGCGACTGGGGAATAGGAATTACCGGTTATGCTGCCCCAGTCCCAGAATGTTCTGTCGACGAACCCTTTGCTTATTATGCCATTGCTTTCAAAGATAATTTGCTGCGCGTCGAAAGAATTACAACAAGACAGGATGATCCCACGAGCGTCCAGACCTTCTTTGTCAATGTCGTGCTGACTAATTTCAACTCACTGGCTAGACGCGCTGTAGATCAATCCTCTTTTTCAAGAAGCGATCTTAGTTCAATGGACTCGAGATTTGCATCAGCCGGTCCGTTAAGTACTTCACCTTCAATTGAGTAACGAGCGCCGTGGCACGGACAATCCCACGACCTTTCCGCAGCATTCCAGGCTACCGAACACTTCATATGAGTGCAACTTGGGTTGACGGCGTGCAAGAGTCCTGTGTCATCCTTATATAGTGCCATGGTCTCGTTGTTAAGCTTTACAACCTTTCCTTCCTCTGGGGCCAATGCCGAAAGTTCCTCTAACCTCTCAGTGGCGAACCACTTTCCTACGAATTGAGTGACGACATCTGTGTTATGCTTCACAAACTCTGTAAAACCCGCGACCGGTTTGATACGCCCAGGGCTAAACAGGTCACCGTATTTACTTTCCTTCATGAGAATTAGCTCGGTTAGTTCCAGGGCAGCAACGTGGCTGTACGTCATTCCGTTACCACCGTAACCAGTAGCTACTAAGACGTTTTCCCGTGCTCCGGGTAATTTCCCTATATAAGGTAAGCCATCAACAGGTTCATAATATTGCGAGGACCATCGATGAGTAATCTCATGGACATGGAAGTGCGCTCTGATGTGACTTTCAAGCTGTAAGAACGACTTATTTGTATTTGTATTTTCTCCCGTCTTATGATCTTCCCCTCCAACAATTAGATATTTTTCGCCATCGATTTCCTGTGTCCGATAATAGTGGTAAGGGTCATACATATCGTAGGTAAGTCCTTCGGGATAATTTTGTTCCTGTAGTCGGGCTGCCATCGCATAGCTGCGATAAGCGGGGCAGCGGAGGTGAAGCAAATTAATACCGGGTGGGATATGAGTGGCATAAACCAAAATCCTTGCTTGAAGCTTCTCCTGCGTTGTCTCGATAGCGATAATTTCGCCTTCGTCAATATTGGTTACACGACATTGTTCAACGATGATGCCGCCGAGTTCTTCAAATGCTTTTGCTAAGCCGTGCACATACTTGGCCGGATGAAACTTCGCTTGCCCCGGAATCTCCAAAGCCTTTCGAAAATTAATTGGTACAGGGATACCGTTGCAAATTCTGGATTCTATTCCAACCGTGTTACAAGCATCATAGATTTCGGAAAGTTCCGACGTCTGTTTTTCATCCTGGGAAAACAAATAAGCTGACGTTCTCTGAAAACCGCAATCGATGTTGTACGAAGAGACAGTGTTTTCAATAAGCGCGACCGCTTCATTGGCAGCACGTGCGACAATCTGGGCTCCCTCCTTCCCAAAGTCTTTGATGATAGAGGAGTAAGGATTGTCCATCAAAGTATTGATGTGTGCGGTTGTCCCGCCTGTCGTTCCAAAGCATAAGTTCTTAGCCTCTAATACAACGCACTTCTTGCCTTGTTTTTGTAATGCATGCGCGAGCGTGACGCCCGTGATTCCACCTCCGACAATGGCCACATCAAAAACCACGTTGTTAAGTCTATTTGGTAAAGTTTGGTAAGGATCCACTGTATCCTGCCACAAACTCAAACAGTAACCATCTCTTAATATCATATAGTATTGGATTTTGAATTTGACAATTATTGAAAGAAGTCAATTTCCTTGCCACCCGAAAAACATTGTAGGCTGTACCCTGCAATGTCCAACAACGAATGATGTGTAATTTTTTCCACATACGAAAGAATGCTCCGGGGCATTAAAACTCAACATAGCAAAAAGCGTAACGCAATTCGACGCTGTATCTTTCTGTCCTTTTCCTACACTCGATTGGCTTTGAAATCGAAGTTATGTTCTGCGGGTGAATCTTCAGGTGAGTCGCGGTCTTCTTGGCACCTTCATTTATCGATGCATTAATATGAATATAGAAATGATCGCCTGCAAGCACGCGCGACCAGAAAAACCGATAGGTTCATAGAATGTTGCCGTCGCGATAACGGAAAATGATGACGAATCGCCTCTAAATATTTCAACAAAAATTAGACGGGTAATGAGATTGCGAGAAGTATATCTTACCTAACGCTATAGACGCCAAGCTGGGAAATCAAAAAAAAGCTACTAAGGCTTTCGGACTGGAACCAGGAATTCAAGCAATCCGGCCTGAAGTTCAATTTTTACATCGGCGGGTTCATCCAGCATGATGTGTTCATCATCCGCATGAAGGGCTGTGCCCTCCCAATATATTTGGAGTTTTTTTGCTTTGCGCCCCGTAAAGAAGGGAGACTCTTCCCTACCCTCCAACTTGCCCTTTACATATGCTGCAAAGTCGTCCCGCTGATTCTCGGTTATAAGAATGACTTCAAAAAACTCGTCGCCGGGATCCGCAAAGGGGGCGAGTTGGAGATTTGGTCCGATCGAGCTGGTATTCATGATTTCTACCAGGATAAATTTTCCCGTTAGATCTTCGCCATCGATGTTAAGCCTGCAAACCTTCGTTTTATATTTCAAAATCATATCAAGAAGGAGTTGAAGAGCGGTCTTAATTTTTTGTTCTGGCGAATCGAAGACACTTTTATCCAGCTTCTTCATTTCCTTCATTAATCTCGGAAATACGCCATAGCCATAGCTTTCGATAAAGAACTTATGTTTCTTTATCCCGTCGATCCGGCCGACATCGAATTTCTTTACTTCATGCTCCTTCCAGCTTTTTATAATTTCATCGGTGCTTCCCGAAATTCCAAGCGTCTTTGCTATGTTGTTCGCAGTTCCTAATGGCAACAATGCGATAGGCGTTTTCTTTTCGATGAGTTTTCGTTCCAGAAGTTCGTGTGCAATTTTCCTAACCGTACCATCGCCTCCCGCAACCACCAGAAAATCAACGTCACTGGGTTGGATTCTCTCCCATCCCTTCTTTTTTGTGGATAAATAGCTACACTTGTAGCCTTCTGCCTCAATAGCCGCGATGATTTCTTTGTCTGAATTGTCGCCGTCACCCGCCCCAGGGTTATGTAAAACCTTTGCAGTCTTCATGAAACTAATTTTTTGAATTTGATAGCAATTAAGAGCCCAACTCACCTCATAGTGGCATGAAAATGTACTTTAAAGCCATCATGAAAATACTTGTAACAAATGATGATGGCATTTATAGTCCCGGAATAGCTGCCCTCGCAAAGATCGCTTCAAAATTCGGTGAAGTACGCGTGGTGGCTCCGGATGTTGAACAATCATCTATGGGACATGCTATAACGGCATCAAGGCCGTTGTTCTATAAGAAATCGCCCATAAATTTTGGAGACATTGAAGCATACCGTGTTAATGGAACTCCCGCCGATTGCGTGGCTCTTGGATCCCATCTTTCACAGACAGATGTTGTGCTTTCTGGGATTAATATGGGTGCCAATCTCGGAAATTCAATGTGGCACTCCGGAACTCTGGCGGGCGCAAAGCAAGCCGTCCTCCTAGGTATGAAGGGTATTGCCCTAAGCACTCCTGCAGGAAAGTCGGAGCCAGACTTTAAAGGCCTGGAGCCTTGGGTGGAAAAAACATTAGCACTGCTGTTAAAGAACCCGGAACTCAGTCTGGTGAATGTCAATTTTCCAAAAAAACCAGTAGGCATAAGGTGGACGAGGCAGTCGGTACGCCAATACGACGGAAAGGTTGTTCCAGGCACCGATCCTCTTGGTCGAAAACATTATTGGTTTACCGTTGTGCCGTTGGAACCTGCTGAAGAAGGAACCGATCGATGGGCTATCGACCAGGGATATGTTTCCATAACACCGCTTCGGCTAGACCTTACCAATGAGAAGGAGCTCTTCAACGCAATACAAAAACAGCCAGTAACATAGATTCATTTGAAAACTTTTCCGTAAATCTCTTCATCGAAACCCAACGCAATTATTTTCCCATCCCTTTCAATCAACGGACGTTTGATAATGCTCGTTTTTTCTTTCATTAGTTCTTGTCCAGCCTTTTCATTTTTAATCTTTTTTTGAACGGCTTCCTCAAGTTGACGCCAAGTAGTTCCTTTTTTATTGATCAGGGTCTCCCATCCCACCTGCTTACTCCACGATTTTAGTTTATCATCTGTTATTCCCTTGCTTTTGTAATCATGAAATTCAAATGCTACGTCATGTTCTTTCAGCCATGCCAATGCGGACTTAACAGTATTGCAGTTCTTGATTCCGTAGATAATCATAGTGAAGAGTTGAGTTTACGTTTGAAGTCTCGACATAAGTCATTGTTATTTAAAATCTCGCTCGAAGCTCGAAGGTCTTCCTAAGTTTTGTGATCAATTGTTCAGATTCTTCAAAATTCAGGGTTTGTTGCCCATCGCTGGCAGCTTCTTCAGGCTTCTGATGCGTTTCATAGATAATCCCATCGGCACCCGCCATCACCGCCGCCAGGGCGATCGGTTCCACGTATTCACGTATACCTATACCGTGAGATGGATCAGCAATAACCGGAAGATGCGTCTTCTCTTTCAAAATAGGTATTGCGTTAATATCTAGCGTATTGCGGCTTGCCTTTTCATAGGTACGGATGCCGCGTTCACATAACATTAGCTTTTCGTTTCCCGCCGAAAATACATATTCAGCTGAATGTAGCAGCTCGTCAATGGTACCGGAAATTCCGCGCTTGATCATCACCGGTTTATCCACCCGCCCAAGCTCGTCAAGCAGATTGAAATTTTGTGTATTGCGCGCACCAACTTGAAAAATGTCGACGAAATCGTACATCGCTTCAATCTGACTTACTTGCATGACCTCGCTAATGATCTTAATCCCGGATTTTCTAGCGCTGTTATGCCACATCATCAATCCATCAACGCCCATTCCGCGGAAAGCATAGGGAGAGCTTCGCGGCTTGAAAACGCCGCCACGCATAATTCGAACGTTGTTCGACACAAGATGATTGATGGTTTGCTGGACCTGTTCTTCATTCTCTATAGAACATGGCCCTGCCATAATTGACAATGTACCTTCGCCCACAATAACCTCATCTCCGAGGTCGATATGCGAACGGTTTACTTTCCACTTCCGCGAAACCAATTTATATTCATCGGACACGCGATGTATGTCAGCTATGCCACTCATATGTCCTAATTGACGAACATCAAACTCTTTCTTGCCTATACCTACTATATAAGTGCCCTTCTGCGTCGTCACCTGTGTGGTTTTGTAATCAAGGCTTTTGATCCTTTGAAGGATGTTTTCCTTTTCAGCAGGAGTGACCGACGGTTTAAGCTGAATAATCATGGTATGAATGAGTTCAAGGTGTTCGAGTTACACGTTATTGTTCCGAAGTGATTTTACAAAAGTCGTAATATCCGTTTCGAGATGCTTGGCGTTTTTCAACAATTCGACAAAAGCACTTCCGACAATAGCACCCGCACCATACGAAGATGCGGTATTAAACGTTTCGTGGTTAGATATTCCGAATCCTATAAGGTATGGGTTCTTAAGATTCATATTTTTGATTCGTCTAAAATAATCCAGCTGTTGTTTATCAAACTTACCCTTCGCGCCCGTAATACTGGAAGCAGAGACGGCGTAAATAAAACCATCGCTTACAGCGTCAATTTTTCTTACTCTTTCCTCAGACGTAGTCGGGGAAATGAGAAAAGTATTGCTGAGGTTTACCAAATCAAACAGTTCCTTATAATTTTCAATGTACTCATCCATAGGCATGTCGGGAAGAATAACGCCATCTACTCCTGCGGCTGACGCATCAGCGGCAAATTTGTCAATCCCGTACTGCAAAACCGGATTTATGTAACCCATCAATATTATGGGTATATCAACTTTCTTTCTGATTTCTTTTACCTGTCCGATTAAGGTAGATAGCCTCATCCCATTTTTTAAGGCGACGGTATTGCTAGCCTGAATGGTAGGCCCATCGGCAACAGGATCAGAATAAGGAATTCCTATTTCAATGATGTCGGCACCGGCAGCTGCTAACGACTCAGCTATGGTACCGGTATCGTTGAGTGTCGGAAAACCGGCCGTATAATACACCGAAAGAATGTCTTTCGGCTTGTTTGAAAGAAGTTTGTTTATTCTGTTTTTCATAGTCGGTAGTTATCCCTCCGAAAGTTTCTGAAATTCCATTTCCTACTCACCTGGAAATTAAAACTTTCGGAGGGGTTGTTCAACTTTCGGAGGGAGTGTTAATACTTGCCCCACCGGATATACGTTTCTAAATCCTTATCTCCCCGTCCGGAGAGGTTAATTACGACGACATCGTCGGATTCAAACTCAAACTGGTTTAAGGCAGCAATCGCATGCGCAGATTCCAGCGCGGGAATAATCCCTTCCGCCCTGCTCAGATCAATACCCGCTTTCAATGCTTCATCATCAGTAGCGCTTACGAAATGGACTCGCCCGACATCAAATAAATGAGCATGCATTGGACCGATGCCCGGATAATCCAAACCCGCCGAAACAGAATGAGGTTCCACTACCTGCCCGTCGTCCGTTTGCATGAGAATGGTCTTGCTCCCATGAAGCACACCAGGCTTTCCCAACGCCGTTGTCGCGGCCGATTCACCTGAGGAGAGTCCTTTGCCAGCTGCCTCAACTGCGACCAGGTTAACGTGCTCATCATCAAGAAAATTATAAAATGCCCCAGCCGCGTTACTTCCACCCCCAACACAGGCAAAAACGTAGTCCGGCGCAGGGTTTCCAATTTCGTCTACGAGCTGTCTTTTGATTTCATCACTGATGATGGATTGAAACCGTGCTACCATATCTGGGTACGGATGCGGTCCTACAACTGATCCGATAATATAGTGCGTCTCTGTAGGATGGTTGATCCAGTGTCGCATGGCCTCATTGGTAGCATCTTTCAGTGTCATGCTGCCGCTCAACGCTGGGACTACTGTCGCGCCCAATATGCGCATACGTTCTACATTAGGACGCTGACGTTCCATATCAACCTTGCCCATATACACAATACACTCCATTCCCATTAGCGCACAAACGGTTGCCGTTGCCACTCCATGCTGTCCTGCGCCAGTTTCAGCGATGATCTTTTGCTTGCCAAGCCTCTGTGCCAATAGTATCTGACCAATGGTGTTGTTGATCTTATGGGATCCCGTGTGACATAAATCTTCGCGCTTCAGGTAGATTGTAGCATGATGTCTTTCTGAAAGTCGTTTTGCCAGGTATAACGGAGTAGGACGGCCGGCATAGTCTCTTAGTAGCTTATGAAAATCACGCTGGTATCCAGGGTCCGTGATGATCTGAAGATAATTCGCCCTTAGTTCTTCTACATTCGGATACAACATTTCGGGAATAAAAGCTCCCCCAAATCGTCCATAGTATCCTTTTTCGTCAACAGTGAATTTCATAAGTATTTGGTTGGTGTGTTGAAGTTGAGTTCTAGATTCCCAATGCCTGCTCAAGGTGCACGCGTACTCAGGGTGTTCCCCGTGCAACGTTAATTGCTACCTTTACTTTCTCCAGATTCTTTACGCCTGGACTAAGTTCAACCCCGCTGTTAAAGTCCAGTGCATGCAAATTCATTTCCATGACATCACCTAAAGCGATGACATTTTCCGGGGACAGTCCTCCGCTCAAAAAGAACGGAACCTCCTGGTCGTATTTCTGTAGGACGCTCCAATTGAAGGATCTCGCATTTCCACCATAATACATTCCCTTCGTATCAAAAAGGAAATATTCGACAGCTTCTTTGTACGGCTTCGTCCGGCTGAAGTCAAAATCATCATCAACAGAAAAAGCTTTTATGATTTTAAGGCCAGACCCTTTCAGTTCAAGACAACTCCGGGGCTCCTCATCACCATGGAGCTGAACGAAATCGAAACCAATCGATTTAACCTTAGATGTAATTACTTTATCAGATTCATTGACGAACACACCAACTTTTTTGATAGACGAAGAGAGTCCTTCAGGAATCGTGAACTCGTTGCCTACAAAACGCGGCGACTTCTCGTAACAGATGAATCCCATGTATTGCGGGCCGAGCAGCGACACTTGCGCAATGTTTTCCTTATCGCGCATGCCGCATATCTTGATTGCTATCGTTTTACTCTTGTCCATCTACGCTACTTTCGACTCGGTTGCCAGCTTCAGATCATCTATAAATTCCTTGCAGGCAACCTCCGGCCTGCTGTGTTGCATAAAGTTTTGCCCCATAAGAAAGCCTTCATATCCAAACTTTTTTAATTCTAAAATGGACTCTACACTCTCAATACCACTTTCTGATACCTTCACCATCGAAGACGGTATCAAGTGTGCCAAGCGCTTTGAAACCTCAATGCTAAGTTCAAATGTTTTCAAGTCCCTGTTGTTGACGCCAATTAGATCCGCACCGGCATCAAGACTCCATTTGAGTTCCTCTTCGTTGTGGACCTCCAACAACACTTCCAGTCCAAAAGTATGGGCAAAGGAGCTCATCGATATTAGTTCGGCAGGTTTCAACACTGACGCAATCAACAAGATCGCATCTGCACCAATCGATTTGGCCTCCACGATCTGATATTCATCGATTGTGAAATCTTTGCGAAGAATGGGGCAAAAATTAAATTTTCGAGCAATAGTCAGATCGTCGTTGGTTCCACCAAAAAAATTCCTGTCCGTGAGAACCGACAGCGCGGAAGCGCCCGCCTGCATATATCCTATGGATGTTCGTTCTATCGAAATGTAAGGGTTGATCACACCTTTCGACGGAGACTTGCGTTTGATTTCCGCAATGATACCAGACTTATCTTCACGTTGAATGTACTTTCTTAGCGACACTGGCTGAGATTCAAAAAAAATGCTTTGCTCCAAAAGCTTGATCGGATAAAGTTCTTTTCGCTCGGCAACCTCCTTGCGTTTATAGTCAATAATTTTATCGAGGATATTCATAGTCGTGGGATGAACCTAAAGGTCATTATTGATTGAGAAGTTTTTTAAAAGCATGAAGTGCCTTGCCGGACTCAAGTGCCTCCTTGGCGCGTTCGATTGCTTTTTGAATTCCTTCTTGCTGGCTTCCCGCATACAAAGACATTCCTGCATTCGCTATAACAGCGGCGTTTTGTGCTGGAGTTCCTTTCCCCTGCAATACATTCAAGAAAACTGCTGCCGACTCCTCAACCGTACTGCCTCCCTTGATGTCTTCGTAAGACAGGTTTGGCAATCCAAGGTCTCTTGGTTCGGATATCCTTTCGCCGCCATTAAAAAAATATTTAAACGGACCCGTTAAAGAGACCTCGTCGTACCCGCCAAGGGAATGAAGGATGACAAAATTCTTATCTGTGTTTTGGTAGAGGTATCCGTACTGTCTTGCTAGTTCGAGACTGAATACACCAACGAGCTGTCTTTTCGGGAAGGCAGGATTGACCATGGGACCTAGCATATTAAAAAATGTCTTAACCCCCAGCTCTTTCCGAATGGGTGCCACATTTTTCATGGCAGGGTGAAATAGTGGGGCATGCATAAAACAAATATTAGCGCGGTCAAGACTTCGTTTTAACGCATCTATGTCATTTGTAAACCTATATCCAAAGTACTCCAGCAAATTGGAAGATCCACAAGCCGAAGACACGCCGTAGTTTCCGTGCTTTGCAACGGGCTGACCTGCAGCAGCAACCACAAAGGAGGAAAGTGTCGACATATTAAAGGTATTCTTCCCGTCACCGCCCGTTCCGCATACATCCATAACAGGGAGGTCGAATCTGGCGGGTATACACAACTCAAGCATAGCATCGCGGAAGCCCTGAAGTTCGTCAACGGTAATGCTGCGCATCATGTAAACCGTCATGAACGCTGTGGTCTGACTCGGGTTATACTTGCCTGACGTCAGATCGACAAGTACTTGACGAGCAGTTCCCTTGGTCAGGGAACGATGTTCCATAAGCTCATTTAAGATCTGTTTCATTTGAAAGTGTTGAAGTTCTAAGTGTTGAAGTTGTAGGTGTTGAAGTGCGAAGTGTTGTAGTGCGAAGTGCCGCAACCTTTTGGCCGCACAAATCTCTAACTAATGAGTCGGAAGTGAGTCGGAACAGTAGCATAGTGATCAATGTTTTAACCAGTTGGCAATCATTTTCGGGCCTTCAGGCGTCATGATCGATTCAGGGTGAAATTGCAATCCTTTGACATCATACTTTAAATGGCGCAAACCCATGACCAACCCTTCATCATTTAGGGCGGTCACTTTTAACTCAGGTGGTATACTATCATTGCGTACAGCCCACGAGTGGTAATGTGTGCCCTGAAAAGCGCTCGGCACACCCTCAAATAAATATTCATCAGGATCCTTCACTTCAACGGTTGAAGTAACGCCGTGGAGAACCTTCGGAATATTGACGAGCGAAGCTCCAAAGACTTCACCTATGCCCTGGTGACCCAGGCAAATTCCCAAAATACTTTTTGTTGGACTATATTCATAAATTACTTGCTTCATAATCCCGGCTTCGTCGGGTATACCCGGCCCGGGCGACAAAAGTATCTTATCATATTTCTTTACTTCTTCCACAGTAATTTTATCATTGCGATAGATGTCCATGGCATGGCCCAATGCGCGAACTATGTGCACCAGGTTATAGGTGAAGGAATCGTAATTATCAAGGACCAGGATTTTCATCTAGATTGGAAGATTAGAAGATTGTAAGATTGTAAGATTGGGTGTCCTTTAAGTACTTTATGAATCCACCGATATTTTTCGAAGTCACCAGTAGTTTGCTTTGAAGTTTTTCATTGTCGCTTTCAGAAATTACGTGAGCCTCCTTTAGAACCAATAGGTTGCTCCTTAATTCCCCTGCCGATGCTTTCGCATATCGTAAAAACTTAACAAAGACCTTGTTATTATAGTACTCAAAGCCTTCAGCTATATTATTCGAAATGGCCAACGCTGCCCTGCGTAATTGATCTTTAGCTGAAAAATCCTTCTCCAACTTACCATTTGATGTTAAGTGATAAACATCAACTCCAATGGAAACCGCCTCTTTCCAAATATCCAAATCTTCAAACCTTTCAATCCTTGACATAACTTTTAATTGTATTTAATTTTTCAATCTTCGAATCTTCCAATTTTCCAATCTTTTAATCTTTTAATCTCTTAATCTCTTAATCTTCCAACCCATCAAATCTTCTCGGCTAGCAAAACAGCTTTTCTCAAGGCCTCAAGCTTGTTGTTTACTTCCTGCAGCTCGCTCTCCGATTTCGACTTCGATACTACGCCGGCACCCGCCTGGAATATCAGTTTGTTGCCATGACTCAAGAAAGTTCTGATCATGATAGCATGATTAAATGAACCGTCAAAACCGATGAAGCCAATAGCCCCACCGTAAAACCCACGATTTATGTTTTCGTATTTGTTGATAAGTGTGATGGCCATGTGCTTGGGAGCGCCCGATAAGGTGCCGGCAGGAAAAGTGTCGGCGGCCATTCGTATGACAGAAGCACCTTTTTTTAAAGTACCTGTGACTTTCGACACGAGGTGGATCACATGAGAATAGAACTGAATTTCCTTGAAAACCTCAACCTTAACATGTTCGGCATTCCGGCTCATGTCGTTTCTTGCCAGGTCGACGAGCATAACGTGTTCGGCATTCTCCTTTTCATCGCCTGCAAGTTTCTCCGCCAAAGCTGCATCCTCCTGATCGTTTCCAGACCTGCGGAACGTACCGGCTATGGGATAGATATGAACTTTTCCATTGCCTACTTGAAGCTGCGCCTCAGGCGACGAACCCAATAGCTTGAAATTTCCATAATCAAAATAAAATAAGTACGGTGACGGATTAATGGACCGCAAGGCGCGGTAAACATTAAATTCATCACCTCGAAAACCGGTCGTAAATCTTCGGGAAAGAACAATCTGGAAAACATCACCTCGGTAACAATGTTCTTTCCCCTTGTCAATGATGCTCAAAAATTCGTCGTCTGTGACGTTGGACGTTTCCCCATCGGTAAGGGTAAACTTATAGGTGGAAAATCGGTTGCTGAACACGATCTGTTCAACCCTGTCGAGCGTACTGTTGCACTCCTCTTTGCCCACGTAGCAGTGTTCAAATAAACTCAATTCATTTGAAAAATGATCCACTATGATCACATACCTGTACAGCTTGTACAGAATATCGGGAATATTGTTTTCCTTTCTCGTGATGGAAACATCTTCAAAAAACCGAATTGAATCATATGCCATGTAACCAAATAATCCACAGTTGACATATTTGGATGAAATTGCATCGGTTTCAAACGCACTTCTGAAATCTTCGAAAAGTGAGGTGACCTCTCCTACTTTCTGAATAACCTTGCTTTCATAACGCCCGTCCGGATAGCTGCATTCCGCAATAGTATCCTTAACCTGAAATGATGCTATTGGTTCGCAACATATAAAAGACAAGCTATTTTCATGACCATGATAATCCGAACTCTCCAGCAGTATACTCCCGGCATATACGTCGCGTAGCTTCAGATAGATATTGACTGGTGTAATCGTATCCGCCAAGAGTTTTTTAGTGTAGGTTTTCAGTTTATACCTCATAGTTTTTCATTATCAATTTTCTTCGTAAAAAAAGAAGGCCTGCTGTGAACAGCAGGCCTTCGGGCTTATCGTAAAGTCATAACAAGGCTGTTCACAAATCGAATCTGGATCTGTGCCACCACCATGCTATGTTTGAAATTCTTTTCATTTAAAATCTACTTCATTAAGCATCTGTTTTCTTTTTTGCAGCAGTTCTCTTTGGTTTGGGAGCCGCTGGTTCACTTGACACTGCAACAGGCGCTGGTTTCCTCGAAGCTGTCCGCTTTAATTTTGCCTTAATGGCTTTTTTTTTCCTGGAATTTCCGTACGAGTCCCTCCAAATCTTTCCTTTTTTTGTCTTTTTATCGCCTTTTCCCATTGGAGTTCCAATAATTTGAGAGCGCAATTATAATAAAGTCTTCATGGATTGCAAAGGTAAAAGAGAAAAACTTGCTGCGGACGTCGACGGTCCACAGTCAACAGTCGACAGTGCTGTCCATCGTCAATGACATGCGCACAATTGGCTTACGGCCACTTAACTTTTATACCTAATCTTCTATATAAACGATGCGTTGAACTTTGAACTACGCACACGCTACCGTGGACTATGGACTATCGACCATGGACTATTCTACCATATCTTAACCCTCGCACTATCCGGCCTGTACATCTTGTCACCTTCTTTTACACCAAATGCTTCATAAAAAGGTTCAAAATTCGTCAATGGACCATTCGCTCTGTACATCCCAGGCGAATGAGGATCTGTGAGAACCTGTGTACGCAAGAACTCGTCTCTAAATTTAATTCTCCAAATGGTTCCCCACGAAATGAAGAATCGTTGCTCGGGAGTCAATCCATCGATAAGGCCGGGTTTCTCATTGTTTTTATAAAAGCGCTGCAACCCTTCATATGCCATGACGATCCCTCCAAGGTCTCCGATATTTTCCCCAAGAGTAAATTGTCCCTGTACAAAAACTCCAGGCAGCGGCTCGTACTTATTGAATTGTTCGACGTAAGCTTTTCCTTTTTCCTTGAACATTGCTAAATCCTTTTCGGCCCACCAATTCTTCAAATTTCCATCAGCATCAAACTGACTTCCCTGGTCATCGAACCCATGCGAAATTTCATGTCCAATCACCGCCCCGATTCCGCCATAGTTAACGGCTTCATCCGCTCTGTAGTCGTAAAAAGGTGGTTGCAAAATGCCTGCGGGAAAAACGATTTCATTAAACAGTGGATTATAATATGCATTAACCGTTTGCGGTGTCATCTGCCATTCTGTGCGATCAACTGGTTTGCCGAGTTTTGCAATATCCTCTTCGACTTGAAAGCGAGCAGCATTAACCGCATTGGAATAATAAGAAGCCTTCTCCGGTGATTTTTCAATTTTTAATTTCGAATAATCCTTCCATTTATCAGGATAACCAATCTTGACGGTAAACGTGCTCAACTTTTTCAACGCCATTTCTTTTGTTGAGTCGGACATCCATTCAAGATTCTTTAGCCGTTCTGCAAAAGCAAGCTTGATATTTTCGACCATATCCAGTGCCTTTTGCTTTGCTTCCGGCGGAAAATTTTCATCGACATACAATTTGCCGATAGCTTCTCCTAACGATGCATCCGTTACCTCGAGCACTCGTTTCCAGCGAGGACGCATTTGGGCAATCCCTCTTAAGTATTTACTATTAAACTCAAAAGACTCCGAAACAAAGGCATTGTTTAGTAAGGGCGCTGCACCCCGAAGAAGCGCTGCCTTGAGATATGTTTTAATATCATCGATACTGTAACTGCTTACTACTTTTTCATACTCGCGAAGATATTCTGGTTCTGTTACGATAAGGGTGTCTTCTTTTACATTTAAATCTGAAAAGTACTTATTCCAGTTAACCGAGGGAGTCAACTTATTAAGCTCGGCGATGGTCCTTGGATTATATAATATCGTTGGGTTTCTTCTATCCTCTTTGCTCAACATCTTTTTCGCCAGCTGGGTCTCTAGTTCTAAAACTTTACCCGCGCCTAAGGTTGCCTTCGTGTCGTCTTCCCCTGCAAGCTTAAAAAGATTCGCAAGGTAAGTTTTGTATCGATCACGCGTTTCCTTTGACTTGGCATCCTGGTTAAGATAGTAATCGCGTTCCGGCAAACCCAATCCGCCTGATTGTATATAAGCAGCCATTTTCTTGCTGTTCTTCAAGTCGGCGTCAATCCCAAAAGCAAAAAAAGCACCGCCTCCGGTCATCACGTCTGCCACAAGATATTCCTGGATATCCTTCTTGCTCTTGATATTGTTGATCTGGTCCAGGTATGGCCTTATTGGTTCTATCCCTGCTTTTTCAGCCAGCAGCGAATCCATCGCAATGGAATAAAAATCAGCGGCTTTTCTTTGATCAGTTCCCTCTGGATATTTCTCTGTGTTTTTGCCAGCTGCATTGAGAACCTTCAAAACAGCTTCGTTATTGAACTCGCGAAGTTCATTAAAGGAACCCCACCGGCCCTGATCCGCAGGAATCGTAGCCTTGGAAATCCAACGTCCGTTCACATATTTAAAGAAGTCATCCTGGGGCCTGACAGTTGTATCAATATGTTCGAGGTTGATTCCTACTCCTTTCGTTTGTTCGTCAGCTTTTTGCTTGTTGCAGGAAGTAATTATCAATGCAATTCCTGCCACAAAAGCATAAATTACTTTTTTCATAGGTTAATGAGTTTGCGCGAATATAAAGGCAAAAGTCCTGTTATCCATGCGAATCAATGTTTAATGGTTGATGATGCATGTAATACCGAAATGGGTGGTTGGAATAGTCCATAGTCGATGGTCGATAGTCCATAGTAAGTGCGCCTTAACGAGACCATGAAAATATTCGATTGCACTCGGCAGTCACCTCCATGGACTATGGACTATGGACCATGGACTTCACCACTATCAGCTATTGACCATAGACAATGGACTATTTACCTTTATTAGATAATTTTGACCATCATTAAATCCATCACCATGAAAATCTTATTTTCTGCGATTTTGACACT
>JAICGJ010000075.1 GCA_025923195.1 Chryseolinea sp. | reverse complement strand
TGACAAAGTGTTGAATTGGAGCCTCCTCTGAAAGGCCTTCAAATTGCCACAGGCCGAGCCCGTTAATGGGAATTTTCTTCATATAACTTCAGGATATTTTGAGGTTTAATATAAAGCTTTCTGAATACTTCGTCACTGTCAGCCTACCAGGGGCAATACTAATAAACTTGTTGGTTTCTGAGAAAGGCATCGATCTGTTCGGGGATGCCAACGACCCAGACAATGTCGCTACTTTCAAATCTGAACGTTGATTCAGGGTTTAGTATACGCTCGCCGTTGCGTTCAATTCCCACGATCAAGGCATTCGCGACTTCGCGCAGCCCGGATTCACGTATAGTCCTGTTCCGCATGGTGGAATTTTCTGCAATCGTAAAATTCTGCAATTTTATCTGTACTGCTTCAGGTTCGAGTTCCCCGACATCTGTCTTTTCAAGCAGCAACTTTAATCTGCCCAACTGGTCATCAGTTCCTATGACAGAAAGTACGTCCCCGGGGAAAATTTTTTCAGTGCGCCCGGGTGTAATGATCGTTTTTTTCCCCCTTTCAATCAATGCTACATTAACGCCAAATCGCTCGCGTAGTGCCAGCTCCTGCAATTCCTTTCCGATGAGATTTGACTCAGGCAAGACTTGAAATTCTGTGAGGTGAGCATCCCATGGCACCATTGGCCGGGAAATTTTTCGGTATTCGCGCTCATTGAGGTTATACAGAAAGAGTTTTTCCAGACGGTCATAGAAAGCCTGGAGCTTTCTTCTGAACAAGATAATGGCAATGACCATAACGATGATCGCAATGACAATAGCAACCATGGTGGAAAAGAAGATGCTCAACAGAATTCCTACATGAACGATCGCCACTATTATGCGAACTATCTCCAGTGCTATTAAGGGGCCGCGATTGAGCTTTCTGTTTAGCCACAAATGGGAGTAGGCTTCGCGTTGGATCCGTCGAATAGCCAATGCCCAGATGAAGGGTGCCATCAGTATAAAAATAATGATAACGGTAACGATGTTGGTGGCATTCATGTCATTCGCTACCGTATTCTCTATAAATGGAGATAGATATTTATCCGAGAGAAGAATGATTGCAATGAGAATTACTGAGTGAATGATTAAATTAATTGTATAGGATCTCAACAATTTGTTCCAGTCGCTGATGCCTGAAAGTTGTTGCGTGCCAGAGCTGTATCGATTCAGGACCATCACCCACCGATCCGGGAGAATTCTTTCGATAACTTTGTATGTTGGCCCGGAGAGTTTGATAAAATAGGGTGTTGTAAATGTTGTTATAGCCGAAGCTGCAACTGCAATCGGATACAGGAAGTCGCTGGTCACCTTGAGGGATACACCCAATGAGGCAATGATAAACGAGAACTCGCCGATTTGGGCAAGACTCATGCCGGCCTGGACCGAATGCTTTAAGGACTGTCCCGACAAAATTGCTCCCAGTGCGGTCGTAACGAATTTTCCAACAATGGTTACTGCAGTTATTATCAGGATGGGTATAAAATACTCTAGAAGTACAGACGGGTCAATCATTGTCCCGACCGATACAAAAAATACGGCGGCAAATAAGTCCTTGACGGATTTAATAAGGGTTTCAATACGTTCAGCTTGGGTTGTTTCTGCTAGTATGGAGCCCATGATAAATGCGCCAAGAGCAGCAGAAAAGCCCACTTCCACCGCCAGCATGACCATTAGCAAGCACATCCCGATTGAAAGAATCAAAAGGGTTTCGTCGTTCAATAGTTTGCTGGTACGCTTTAAGAACGTTGGCACAAAAAATATTCCTGCCAGGAACCATAGAATAAGGAAGAAAGACAACTTCAAAATCTGCATAAGCAATTCGCCCCCTGCAAATTGTTTGCTTACCGCAAGCGTTGAAAGTAGAACCAGAAGAAGTATGGCAACGAGGTCCTGAACGATGAGGATTCCAAAAACCAGGGTTGCAAATTTTTTAGTTTTTGCGCCCACTTCGTCAAAAGCGCGAATGATGATGGTCGTTGACGACATTGATAGAATAGCGCCGAGAAAAATGCAATCCATGGTAGACCATCCTAAAAATTTTCCGACATAGTAACTGATGGCAATCATTAACACTATTTCAATCAGCGCTGTTATGGATGCCGACCCGCCAACTTTAACTAGCTTTTTAAAACTGAACTCAAGGCCGAGGCTGAACAGGAGAAATATTACCCCTATATCTGAAAGGGTCTTAACACCTTGTTCATCCATCACTGTTGGGAAAAGAGAGAAGTGCGGCCCTACCAAGACGCCCGCAATAATGTACCCCAGCACGACCGGCTGGTGTATTTTTTTAAATAGGAGAGTAGTGGCGGCAGCAACAGCCAGAATGAGTCCGAGATCTGTAATGATGTTCGGTAAATGTGGCATTATTCATGAAACTAATGATACTCATATTACACTTACTTCAGCTAAGTATCAACAGTTGTATATAAAAGATTCCTTGTTTAATGAAACAGGAACTACTTTCTTTTTTTTTAAATGACGGTAATTTTGGATTCGACTTAGTCACCTCGAGTGTGTCACCCGTCGTTATGAACCACAAAAAACAATATTGAGGGCCCGGTATGACAATAAAAATTTTTAACAATTTTTTAAACATTTGATTAAAATGATCGTTTAAATATTAAAAAAGACTCATATATTGCAGGAAATCTTAACTAACCTAAGAGATGGCAAAGAAGAAACTTGAAGAAGTTGATCTTTCAACTGAAGAAAAAATCAAAGATGCGGCTCGACGTGTATTTATGAAGAAGGGTTATGCGGCCACGCGGACACGAGACATTGCAGAGGCGGCTGGAATTAACCTGGCTCTGCTGAATTATTATTTCCGTAGCAAAGAGAAACTTTTTGAACTGATCATGTTAGAAAAATTGGCTAAGTTTTTCGGCGCGATCGCGCCGATTCTCAACGACACAAATGCCACTCTGGATCAGAAAATTTCTGCTTTTTCCAATAACTACATAGACTTGCTGACGGCAAACCCTGAGTTACCGCTTTTCATCTTAAGTGAAGTGCGGGCAAATCCCGAAAGGTTTGTTAATAAACTGCCAGTTGCGAAGGTAGCCGAGTCGCATTTTATTCAACAATTGCAGGAGAAAAGACCGGACGTCCACCCCCTACACTTCTTAATGAATGTGCTGGGACTTAGTGTATTTCCCTTTGTCATGAAGCCTGTATTCCATGCTTCGGGCATACTTAATGAACGAGCGTTCGCGGCGAGAATGGAGGAACGCAAGGCTTTAATTCCGAAATGGATAATGGGGATGCTGAAAACTAAATAATTTTTTTAAGAATTAAACAAATGATTAAATCTATCGTTTAATACCGCATGATCCAAAAAATATGAAAAAGTTACTCATCCTTATAAGCCTGATATGCCTCTTGGACGAGACGCATGGGCAGACCCGGGACAAGCTTACCATCGAGGAGTCCTACAGGTTGGCAACTGAGAATTATCCACTCACAAAACAGCGGGAATTAATTGCGCGGAGTGAAGAATATTCCTTAAGCAATGCGGCGAAGGGCGTTTTACCCGCCCTCACTATTAATGGCCAAGACAGCTACCAATCTGATGTCACAAACATCCCCATAGAGGTGCCGGAAGTAATTGAGGAACTAAGCAAACACCAATACAAGGTTTATGGGGAGTTAACGGCAAACTTGTACGACGGTGGAATAATCAGGAATCAGAAGGAATCACATCGAGCTAACGCAAAAATTGATGAACAAAAGCTGGAGGTTGAGTTATACAAACTGAGAGACCGGATCAATCAATTATTTTTTGGTGTCCTGCTGTTGGATGCCCAACTGGTTCAAAACGAGTTATTGAAAAGTGATATCCAACGGGGCATCGAACGGACAAACGCCAGCATTGCAAACGGTATTGCTCTAAAGAGCAGCGCGGATGTTTTGCATGCTGAATATCTGAAAGCAGATCAAAAGACCATTGAATTGCACGCCTCACGTCGCGCCTATATCGAAATGCTTGGTCTGATGATAGGCGAAACATTAAATGATTCAACCCGTCTCGAAAAACCTGCGAGTTTGACTCTTAGTTCTGAGATCAACAGGCCCGAGTTGCGCTTATATGACTATCAACGTGATGCGATAGATGTTCAAACCAGAATGCTGGCGACGCGGAATCGTCCAAAGCTCTCGCTCTTTTTTCAGGGCGGGTATGGACGCCCTGCCCTTGATATGTTAGACAACCAGCCTGAGGCGTATTATATCACTGGCATTAGACTTAATTGGACGATCTCCGGCTTCTATACCTATAAGAAGGAAAAGGCACTTCTGAGCATTAACCAAACGAACCTCGACCTTCAAAAACAAACATTTATACATAACACAAACCTGTCGCTGAATAATCACAAGGGTGAGGTAAATAAACTCCAGAATGTCATGGCATCGGACGATCAGATCATCGCCCTTCGGGAAAAAATTAAAAACACGGCCGCTGTGCAGCTTGAAAACGGAGTGATCAATTCTAATGACTATCTCCGGGAGGTAACGGCTGAGGACCTGGCACGACAAAACAAGATTTTGCACGAGATCCAACTGCTGCTTGCCCAATACAATCTACAAGCGACAACAGGTATTTAATTAAACATATCAAAGTATACTATATATCACATTATGAAAACATCGATCATCGCCCTAACATCTGCATTGCTTGTTTCAGCATGCTCGTCGGACGACAACAGGTACGATGCCACTGGCACCTTTGAAGCGGTTGAAACCATCGTTTCCTCTGAAGCTACCGGCACTATTCAGTCGCTAAACCTGGAGGAGGGACAAATCCTGAAGAGTGGAATGACCGTCGGTTATGTAGACAGCACACAATTGTATTTGAAGCGCAAGCAACTTCAGGCGCAGATTCGCGCGGTACTCAGCAAGCGACCCAACATTTCCAGTCAGCTGGCAGCTTTGCTGGAAGAACTGCAACAAGCAGAGAGAGAGCAACGGCGTATAGCAAACTTACTACGCTCGGATGCAGCAACACAAAAGCAGCTTGATGATGCTACATCGCAGGTGAACATTGTAAAACGAAAGATATCGGCACAGGAATCGACACTGGGAATTACAACGGCAAGCCTAAGTGAAGAGACCCTTCCATTGCAGGTGCAGATCGAGCAGCTAGACGATCAGTTGGCAAAGTGCAAGATCGTTAATGCAGTAAATGGAACTGTACTCACCAAATATGCCGAAGCTTTTGAGACGACCACAACAGGCAAGCCTTTATATAAGATCGCCGACCTTTCCACGATCCTCTTGAGGGCCTATATCACTGGCGACCAGTTTTCACAAATAAAGCTAAATCAAAAAGTGACCGTCTTTGTTGATGACGCGGATAGTGGATATAAGGAGTACCCCGGCACCGTGCAGTGGATCAGCGACAAAGCGGAGTTTACGCCCAAAACCATTCAAACCAAGGATGAACGTGCAAACCTCGTCTACGCTGTAAAAATTGCCGTAGAAAACGACGGGCTTCTGAAATTAGGAATGTACGGTGAAGTTAAGCTCTGATTATATGGACGCTGTCGTAGTTCAGGATCTGATCAAGATTTATGGCAAGGACGATGTTCGAGCCGTAGACAACGTATCATTCTCTGTAAAGCCTGGCGAACTATTCGGGTTGATAGGACCTGATGGCGCTGGCAAGACTAGTATTTTCCGCATGCTCACAACTCTGCTGCTACCCGATGGCGGATCAGCTACGGTAGATGGATATGACATCGTTAAGGATTATAAATACATTCGAAATACCGTCGGATATATGCCTGGTAGATTTTCTCTTTATCAAGATCTGACGATCGAAGAAAATCTGACTTTTTTTGCCACGGTATTTGGTACGAGTATAGAAGAAAATTATCACCTTATCAAAGACATCTATGTTCAGATTGAGCGCTTTAAGGACCGAAGAGCTGGAAAATTATCCGGAGGCATGAAGCAAAAGCTTGCCTTGTGCTGCGCGCTCATACATAAGCCTACGGTATTATTTCTGGATGAACCTACGACAGGCGTGGATCCCGTATCCAGGAAGGAATTTTGGGAAATGTTGAAAAGGTTAAAGCAGGAAGGCATCACGATTGTTGTATCGACGCCATATATGGATGAAGCCACCATGTGCGACCGAATAGCACTCATCCAGTCTGGAAAAATTTTATCCATTGAGCGCCCTGAGGTGATCGTGAACGCCTATGCAGATCAGTTATATGCCGTCAAAGCCGACCATATGTATTCATTGCTCAAAGCTTTGAATAGGTTCGATCATACTATTAACAGCTATGCCTATGGAGAATATGCTCATGCGTCCTTCAGGGGACCTGCTACTGAACATGAGGTAGTAGAATTCTTGACGAGTCAAGGCTTAGCCAATATTGAAATGCACAGGATTGCACCAACTATTGAAGATTGTTTTATTAAACTCTTGAAGAATTCATAAATGAAAGACACCGTAATTAAGACCGATAAACTGACCAAGCGGTTTGGGGATTTCATCGCGGCAAACGAAATATCCTTTGAAGTATATAGGGGAGAAATCTTTGGCTTCTTGGGCGCAAATGGTGCTGGCAAAACAACGGCTATGCGAATGCTTTGCGGTTTGTCAGCCCCAAGTTCCGGCAAGGCGATCATCGCAGGGTTTGATGTGTATAAACAAACAGAGATGATTAAAAGGAACATTGGATACATGAGCCAGAAGTTTTCCTTGTACGACGATCTCACAGTTCTGGAAAACATCCATTTTTTCGGCGGCATTTACGGCTTAACGGACAAACAATTGGAAATGAAGAGCAAAGCTCTGATCGAGCGGCTTGGGCTCCAGCAGGAAGCGAAAAAACTCGTTGCTTCTTTACCATTGGGATGGAAGCAGAAATTATCGTTTTCAGTTGCCGTCCTGCACGACCCTAAAATAGTTTTCCTGGATGAGCCCACCGGTGGTGTTGACCCCGTCACGCGTAGACAATTCTGGGACTTGATCTATGATGCCGCAGACAGAGGCGTTACCGTTTTTGTAACCACACACTACATGGATGAGGCCGAGTATTGCCACCGGATTTCAATTATGGTAGATGGAAGAATAGAAGCACTCGACACACCAAAAGGGTTGAAGCAAGCATTTCAGGTCCAATCCATGGACGAAGTATTTTACACGCTGGCGCGCGGAGCAAAACGCGGCGACTAACCACAGGCAGTATGAAACAGTTCACCACTTTTCTAAAAAAAGAATTTGCACACGTCCTCCGCGACCGGAAGACGTTGCTGATTCTATTCGGAATGCCCATTATGCAAATCTTAATTTTTGGATTTGCCCTCACGAATGAGGTTAAAAATTCTAAAATTATCGTTGTGGACTACGCGAAGGACATGGCCTCGCAAAACATTATCACCAAAATTGAAGCCAGTCGCTACTTCGAAATTGAAAAGGCAATGATGAGTGCCAAAGAGATCGAAGCCTCATTTCAACAAGGGATTATTAAAATGGCAGTTGTGTTTCCTCCTGATTTTAATAAGGACCTGTTGCATCAAAGCACCGCACAAATCCAGGTCATCGCAGATGCATCAGACCCGAACACGGCCAATACCCTAACCAACTATGTATCTTCCATTGTTCAGGACTATCAACGGGATTTGGACAAAACGAGCCTCTTACCATACCGCATTGAACCGCAAACCAGAATGTTATACAACCCTCAACTGAAAGGTGTTCACAATTTTGTACCCGGTGTTATTGCCCTTGTGCTAATGCTCGTATGTGTAATGATGACGGCCGTATCGATCGTTCGCGAAAAGGAAATGGGAACGATGGAGATCTTGCTTGTCTCTCCTTTTAAACCGATCATGGTAATGGTATCGAAAGCTATTCCTTACCTGATATTATCCCTTATCAATGTCACTACGATATTGCTGCTCAGCGTCTTTGTCCTGAGAGTACCCGTGAATGGAAGCATTTTTCTGCTATTTGCAGAGAGCACCTTATTTATCATTACATGTCTCACCCTTGGAATTTTTATTTCCGTCAAAACAAATTCCCAACAGGTTGCCATGCTCATCTCTCTTATGGGGATGTTATTGCCGACCATCTTGTTCAGCGGATTTATGTTTCCAATTGAAAATATGCCGAAGGCACTGCAGATCTTTTCAAATGTAGTACCAGCGAAATGGTTTTACATCATTGTGAGGGACATCATGATCAAGGGTGTGGGCTTGTCTGAAATTTGGAAAGAGACGTTGGTTTTGATTGGCATAACGCTCTTCCTTATGGCGGTAAGTCTTAAGAATTTTAAAATACGACTGGAATGAGAACTATACGCTTTTTGTTACAGAAGGAATTCAGGCAAATTTTTAGAAATAAGATCATACTCGCTATGATTATAGTGATGCCTGCGATCCAGTTGATGATATTGCCGCTAGCGGCCGACTATGAGGTAAAAAATATCAATATCGCTATTGTTGACAACGACAGGTCAACCTATTCGCAGCGACTGATTTCGACAATTACCGCTTCCGGATACTTTCGATTGACAGGTTATAATGGATCATTCAAAGAAGCCTTTCAATTGATGGAACAGGATGATGCAGACCTGATATTGGAGGTTCCCAGCGGTTTCGAGAAGAACCTTATCAGGGAGGACGAACAGAAAATGTTTATTGCCGTGAATGCAATCAATGGGGTAAAAGCAAATTTAGGCGGCTCTTACCTTTCTTCGATTGTCAAGAATTTTAATAAGGACATTCGCTTAGATCTCATGCCAGCGAAAGGAGTTCTGCAAACTCCGACGATTGAAATAGTCTCAACCAATTGGTTTAATAATCTACTTAACTATCGTGTATTTATGGTCCCCGGAATCCTGGCGATACTCATTACGATGATCGGAGGTTTTCTTTCATGCTTGAACATTGTAAAAGAAAAAGAAGTAGGCACCATCGAGCAAATTAACGTAACGCCGATAAAAAAATATAATTTCATTTTAGGCAAATTAATTCCCTTCTGGGTTCTGGGCAATGTAGTGTTCACAATTGGGCTGCTCATTTCCTGGTTGATCTATGGAATAATACCCATTGGGAATATCGGAGTGCTGTATGCTTTTATCGCGGTGTATCTCTTGTCCGTGCTGGGCTTTGGGCTGTTGATATCGACATTTTGTGAAACACAGCAACAGGCAATGTTCATTATGTTCTTCTTCATGATGGTTTTCATTTTGTTGGGCGGTTTGTTTACTTCCATAGACAGTATGCCAATGTGGGCACAAGCGATTTCAAAATTGAATCCCGTGAGCTATCTAATCAGCGTTATGCGCATGGTGATTCTAAAAGGAAGTAGTATGAAAGACATTCTGCCGCACCTGGGAATTACATTTGTTTTTGCGCTCGTGCTTAACGTGCTGGCGGTGATCAATTACAAAAAGACTTCGTAGCTTTAGTTATTGCCCCAATAGTAACCATGATACGCCGTAAAAGCTTTTTCTCTGAGGCTATTTCCAGCCTCCATGTAGAGGAGGCAAAAAGTGAATTTCAACGCTCTTACCTGTTGATCATTTTTTTTTCCCTTATAC
This sequence comes from Chryseolinea sp., assembly GCA_025923195.1. GTDB lineage: Bacteria > Bacteroidota > Bacteroidia > Cytophagales > Cyclobacteriaceae > Chryseolinea. The sequence continues at coordinate 16,166 of JAICGJ010000075.1, read as the reverse complement.
TACTGATCGCTATAGTAAATTTTTTTCTCCTGCGAGATAGCATAATCAAAGCTTATGGAGGGACAGCGGCATTTTTAGCCTTAATTGGCTTTGTCATCACATTTCTACTGTACCAGGTACTTGTTCTTCAATACTTGAAAGCAAAGTTGCGTCTTGAATCTGGCACGTCTTCCGCATATAAATTCGTTCAAACGATGATTGAAATTAGCTTCCCAACTATTATTTTATTTTACATGATGGTTCGGCAAGAAACAGTAACGTTTCTGGACTCGCCTGCGGCATTAATATATTTTCTGTTCATTATTCTTTCCATCCTACATCTTGATTTCAAAGTAAATATATTCGCCGGAGTCCTCGCTGCCTCGGAATACATCTTACTTGTTTACTTCGGATTCAATTATCTGGATCAAGATCAGACACTAGTCACTTCTACGCCGCAGGACTTGCATTATATTCGCGCGGTTGTTCTTGTACTCACGGGAGCAGCAGCGGCGTTTGTGTCCGCAGAATTAAAAAATCGGATCCGGACTACCTTGGACTTTAAGGACAAGAAAAACGAGCTCGAATTGCTTTTTGGTCAGCAGGTATCGAGGGAAGTATCGAGGGAATTGATTGAAGCAAAAGGAGCAACAAAAAGGAGAGAAGCAACCGTGATGTTCCTTGATATACGCAACTTCACGGGATTTGCCGATAGCCACACCGCAGATGAAGTGATCGATTACCAAAATAAGGTTTTGGGACCAGTCATCGATATCATTAATCAACATCAGGGGGTGGTATTTCAAATACTGGGTGATGGCCTTATGGCCTGCTTCGGCTCGCCAGGAGAAAATGTACTCCATGCGGATATGGCTTTCCAGGCGAGCCTATCTATCCTCAGGCAGGTCAAAGACGCCTCTAAGAAACAAATGATCCCTGAAACAACAGTAGGCATCGGCCTGCACAGCGGGCTGGTGGTAACTGGGAACATTGGCAATGAAAGCAGGAAACAATTTTCCATTTCCGGCACCCCTGTCATTGTCGCATCAAGAATTGAACAACTCAATAAAAAATATGGAACCCAGTTGCTAATTTCCGGGCAGGTTTATCAACAGATTGCCAAGGGTAGAATGGAAGTTACGTCCCTTGGTGAAGAACCCTTAAAAGGGATGGTCACTCCAGTGGAGGTATATAAAGTGATTTAGCTCTTTCCGCCTTGATATGGTCCACCCGTTGCTCCCCAATTCCAGGTGGGCATTGGTTCCGACTCTTTCATAGGATTCTCGTTCGTCTTAGAATTGATGACAGCGAGCCGGCTACCCCATTCAAGGTATCCTACAAATGCCGATCGAAATTCAGGATCGTCAGGCAAACCAACTTCATCCGCAGCCTCGAGCAATAGTTGTATCCAGCGCCTCCGTTTAGGTTCATCTAACATTTTGCCTACATGATGTGAAACCATCGCAGCATGGCTCCCATGATCGTCGTTCGTGTACGACTCGGGACCGCCAAAGACCTGGCCTATAAAATGAGCTACATGCTTGGAATGATCTGAAGACATGTTTTTGAACACCGGAAAAAGGAGCTCGTCTTTCAGCACTTTTTCATAAAAGACCTCTGTCAATTTTTCCAATGCATCATTTCCTCCCACCCATTCGTATAATGTCGGAATTTTGCTCATGATTTTCTTTTAGATGTCAATAAAACGGTATGTACCCTGAAGTTCTTACGGATAATTGCATGCAAAGTATACTTAATCAGACTGTTTTTTAAAAAAGATTGGCACGTTCGCAAGCTTGAAATCGTCGTGGCATAAAAAAAGCCTGCTGGATGGGAACAGGCATTTTTCATTTTGGTCATCAGTCCTAATTGGTGATAATCTCTAAACTTAGTTCATTGTTGTTGCCTGATGGCGGAGTAACAAATCCCCGGGCAATGATCGTATAAAATTTACCAGCTTGCAGTTCAGCATCAGAAACAGATACGAGCTCATCCGATCCCCCTGCGGCTTTTAAGACAAAGGAGGATTCTGCGGCATCCAACTCCACAAAGTTAGAGGACGTTTTGAAAGCCTGACCGGCGAACAATGGAGAAGAGCTCTCATCGACAGTTACATCAAATGCACCTGCATCTGGGGAAAGGTTGATAAACCGGATTTTCGCCTTGCCAGATGACGGAGCACTGGCACTATCCAGTACCGTTAGCGTTTCGACGTTTGATAGATTGTTTACGATGAATATTGAATAGAACGCTCCGTTCGTAAAAGTGACCGTTGTATCGATCAAGGCATTAGAAGCGTTTAAGGGACTGATCTCAAAGTGCCGGTTTCCGGTATAAAAGTTAAGATATCCCGTATAGTCTGTAAATTCCAAACGGTTCACCTGGCGGTCATCTACGAACACGTCTAGTTCTGGCGCATTGGGTGACGCATGGTAGAGTGAAACATATGCGACCGGTATCGGCTCATTCGCTTGATCATCATCCAGGCACGAAGTCATCACCACTACCAAGAAAGCGAAACACACTGGCGGTATTATACCGTTCCACCTCCTCCAATAAGAATTCAAAAAATTGCTCTTCATAAAATAATGTGTTTTTTAGTTTTTATTTTTTTCTTAGACACACTATCGATGCATAAAATTCATGCAGTAGGAAAAAATTTTTATTTTCGACGAAATGCAATGTAGATGACATTGGAAGTGTTGAAGTGTTTAGGTGTTGAAGTGCTTAAGTTTCTGGCGGCCGAGCGTTGATTCCTGCTAACCGCTTGACGTACATCTTGTGCGACAGGCGTAACCTAAACACTTAAATACCTAAACACTTAAACACATTTTCACTGGAACAATGAAAGTTGGAACTGATGTTTTGTGATCTTCGGTCTGAATGGACGGAAATGATAGCGTACAGTGCTGTCGATATCAAAAACGGGTGTTTCTTCATGACGCGAGGCAATTACGATTTGCGTTTTGCCGGCACATGAACTAAAGAGATTTTGAACGATCTCAGGACGATTGTTATTTTCCGATAAGTGTGACAAAAACAAATGGCTCATAAAGGGTGGTCGGTGCTCAAGAAACAACTGTAAGGCCTGCATGTTCGACAAATGTCCGCGTCCACCGCGGATCCGGTTTTTCAAGGCAAATGGATACGTACCCTTGTCCAGCATTTCTTCATCATAGTTCGATTCAAGAAATGCTGCATGGCACTGTTTGAAGTGATGTATAACATTTTTGCAGGCCGAACCAATATCTGTAAAAATCCCCACGTTCACACGATCGAATGAGACGACGAAACTGTGTGGATCGCATGCATCATGAAACTTGGGAAAGGCGGTAACAGAGAGACGTCCCACCGTAACAGGCACAAAAGGATTAAAGTATCTTAAGAATGGATCTTTTATTTTGAGTCTTCCGTACTCCAAAGTTTTGCTGGTGATATAGACAGGGAGTTTGAATTTTTTTATGATGGAGCGCAAACCCTTGATATGATCACTGTGCTCGTGTGTAATAAAAACCGCTTTTAACTTCCGGGGGTTCAATGCTAGCCGTTTCATTCGCCTATCGGTCTCCCTACTCGAAATGCCAGCGTCGATTAAAACCGCCTCATATTGATTGCCGACATAATAGCAATTACCATTGCTTCCTGAATTCAGCGAGGCTATTGAAAGCGGCATAAATGCTTACAGCGTTTTCTTCTTACCCAATTCGTTTCTCAATTCATCGATCAGATTGTCTTTGTCAGGCAATATCGATGCGGAAAAATAATAACAATCTTCCAACGGATAACCAGTAATATTTAAACGTTTCCCAAGTACCGGGGATGTCACTGTTATGTTGGTTGTAATTCCGTTCTCGGCATTTTTTCGTAACAGCTTAAAAGAAGGATCCACCTCGAGTTCCTTAAACTGAGTCCACATATTTTTTCCAATTAGATCCTTGCCTCTTTCTCCCAGCAGATTTTTCGCAAAATCGTTCACAAAAAGGTAATTCCAATTAAAATCAATGATATAGACTGAGAATTTAAAACTATTGAATTTCTCGAGTGGGAGTTCGGAGAAGGTACGGTACTCACTAATGGGGAATTTATGCATATTAACAGGAAACTTCTGGCCTCGAATTAACGAAATAAATGTAGCTTGAACTATCGGAAAGTCTCCAAGATTTTCAATCAGAAAAATTTGAAGATGGCCGTGTAGTCATTACACCATTTTGGGGTGGATTTTTCCCTTGTCCTTTTGGGGCAGGCTGTGGTTTCAAGCGCAGGCCTATCAGGCAGGTCGGTACGGCCAAGGCATAAAAATTGATCGACTGACAGAGCCTGTGTAGGGTACATAGGAAATACAACCAAATTTTCAATCTATGAGCCACGAAAGATTTCAATCTTGCATCGACGCCTGCATAGCATGCGCCATTGCTTGTGAACACTGCGCCACAGAATGCCTCAAAGAGGAAGAGATCAAGATGATGGTCAGGTGTATTGAACTGGACCGTGAATGTGCTTCAGTTTGCCGTTCTGCCGCGGAACTCATGTCGATCGGAGGTGCGCACGCTTCGTTATTGTGTTCGGCTTGCGCTGACATTTGTGAAGCCTGCGCTCGCGAATGCGAAATGCATGACATGGCCCACTGTCAGGAATGCGCAGAGGAATGCGCGGCCTGTGCTGATGAATGTAGAAAGATGGCAGAACAACATGTTTGATGTCAAGGAGGGCTGACTGTGGGCAGTTTTGAATTACCCCTAGTCAGTCCTCGACCGAATGTTATTCGATCCTTAAACATGTGACCGGATTTACGTTTGCAGCTTTAATAGCTTGTGAAGCAATTGTAATCCACGCAATCACAAGCGCAATTATGCCAGCACCTATGAAATACCAGACCTCGAGAGGCGTCCGGAAGGCAAATCGTTGTAACCACTGATCGAGCAACCAATAGCTGGCGGGCAACCCTATCATGATCGAAAGCAATACCATTTTGGTAAAATCCTTGGAAAGAAGAATTACAATATTGGTGGATGAAGATCCGAGGGCTTTGCGAATCCCAATCTCTTTCAACCTCCTTTCAGCGGTAAAAGTTGCCAGGCCGAAAAGCCCCAGGCAAGAGATCAAGATGGCGATGGTCGCGAAGTAGCCAGACAATACTGCTACACGCTGTTCTGACTCGTATTGTTTTGCGTACTCCTGGTCTTGGAAACGATATTCAAAAGTGAACCCCGGGTTGTAATTGTTGTAAAACTTAGTTAATGCATCTAATGTTGTTTTTTCCCTGCCTCCTTCCAGCCTTACCATGACCGTCCAGGTGCGTTCGGGGCTAAGTACAAAGAACAACGGGTTAACACCATCATGAAGGGACTGAAAATGAAAGTCCTTTACAACACCAATTATTTCAAGGTCATAGCGTCCCCAGAGTTTAACATGTTGACCGACAGGGTTTTTCAGATTCATGATCCGGATTGCAGTTTCATTGAAAATTATCTTGCTTGTATCGGTAGGGTATTCCTCCGAAAAGAAGCGGCCTTCTGCCATCTGAACCCCTAATGTTTGCTGCATCCCGAAGTTAACCGCCACGTTTTCAAAAAGTATGATGTCGTCAGGATTTTTTCCTTCCCACTCAAGTCCACTGGTATTATTGTTCCTGCCGAGAAAGCTATGCCCTGTGCTGGAAGCTTCAACAACTCCTGGAATTCTCCGTAATTCGGTGAGAAAAGTTTCCAGGCTGGTTTTCAATTTGCCTTCCACCGGGAATTGAATAAGGTGGTCTTTATTGTATCCAAGGTTTTTTGTTTGTACAAACTGGATTTGTTTATAAACGACCAAAACCGAAACGATAAGCACGACGGAAAGGAAAAATTGAAATACAACCAGTCCTTTTCTCGCCCAAAGTTCACCAAGCGATCCCTTCAATTCGCCCTTCAATACAGCGGCGGGCTTGAAGCCGGATAGGTACAAAGCCGGGTAACTGCCAGCGATTAGTCCGGTTGCAACTATAATAGCTGAAAACCAAAGGAGCAGTTGGGGATCATAAAGAGTGAGAGAGATTTTTTTGCCTGTAATGAGATTGAATTGGGGGAGGAGAATCCACACGATGAGCCATGCTAGCGCAAATGCGAGAATTGAAGTGATCAAAGATTCACTTAGATATTGGAAAATGAGCGACCCTCTTTGTGCTCCCACCGATTTCTTGATTCCGACCTCCTTGGCCTTTCGCGAAGCTCTTGCCGTAGAGAGATTCATAAAGTTGATGCAGGCAATGACCAAAATAAAAGCGGCAATAATGGAAAACAGTCTGACATATTCTATTCGGCCGCCAGCAGGTTTGCCATTTTCGAAACTCCCGTACAAATACCGTTTGGCGTATGGCTGCAAGAAAAGTGTAACATTTGACTGTTCTTCTTTTTCATTTACAAAAGTTTTGATCTTGTTTTCAAAGGCCATCGGGTCGCTGCCTTCCTTCAACGTAATGAATGTAGAGGGCCCGTTATTCCCCCATTCCAATACCCATTTGTTATCGTCCTTAAACTCTTCGAAGGACATTACGAAATCAAATTGTACGGCTGAGTTCGCAGGAGTCCCCTCGAAGACACCCGTGACGTGAAAGGTCTTTTCGTGCTGCACGTCTACCATCTTGCCCACAACATTTTCTTCGGTCCCGAATAATTTTTTAGCCAGATCCCTTGAAATTACTATACTCATCTTGTCCTGAAGTACCTGCGACGGAGCCCCTTGTACCAGTCCGAAGGAAAATATTTCAAAAAAATCCTTGCCGACATGATAGCCATCCGCCTTGACGTTATGGTCCTTGATCGAGAGTGTGTATTTGTTAATCCAAGTAGTAGTCGCGGCATGTTCGACTTCTGGAAATTCCTCCTTCAACGTTTCGGCCAGTATGCCTGGCGTGCTGCTCGTGGTCATGACCTCGTCAGCATATTGCTGGTGTTCCATTACCTGAAATAACCGTTCATTTTTCTCATGAAATGAATTCATACGGAATTCATCCCGAACCCATAAATAGATAAGTAATGTGCAGGCCAAGCCTGTTGAAAGCCCCACGAGATTGATAAAGAAATAACTTTTGGCCCGGAGGAAGTTTCGATAGATGAGGATCAGATAGTGTTTGAACATAAAAAAGAAGTTTGGATGGCTATAGAGATACCACTCAGGATCGAAAAGGTTGCATTGGTTAGTCGGCTATTTCATAGACCAATTTTAATAACAGTTAAAAAATCGGCATTTAACCATGATTTTGACTTTGAATGAGCGGCGTCTGGGGTAATTTGGATTTCAAATTTGACGTTTAGGGTATGAAAAAAGTTACAATTATGATCCGTAATAAGTCAAAAAAATTTTTGAACATCATCCTGATAAAATTGTTCAGATGCAGAGGCTGGGAATCATTGATCTTTACGAAGCGAATACCCAATTGCCCTGAGGGCCTGGACCTGATGAGCTGCGCATTTGGGCAACGCTTATGAAGAAAAAAGAAACGAAAAACTGTAAGTTGAGAATATGGATAACAAACGAGCAAACAAACTCGGGATCGCGTTGGTTGGATTGGGAAAGTATAGCAGCGGACAACTAGCCCCCGCGTTAAACGAAACCATCCATTGCTATCTCGCGGGCATCGTAACGGGAACACCTGAGAAAGCTGATAAGTGGAAAAAGAAGTATGATGTTCCGGAAAAGAACATTTACAACTATAGCAACTTTGATCAAATCAATGACAACCCCGACATCGATATCATTTACATAGTATTGCCAAACGCGATGCATCGTGAATATGTCGTGCGGGCGGCCCTGGCGGGAAAGCATGTGATCTGCGAAAAGCCCATGGCCCTTACCGTTGCCGAATGTGACGAGATGATAGAGGCTTGTAAGAAAGCAAACCGATTGCTTTCTATTGGATACCGGTTGCATTTTGAGCCTCACAACGTGGAGATGATGAGGCTGGGGCGGGACAAGGTATTTGGAGGTATCAAAAGGATGATAGCAGAGGACGGTTTAGCTGAAGTCGAAGGCTGGCGGTTGGACAAAGGGTTGGCTGGAGGCGGCCCTTTGATGGACGTGGGGATATATTGCGTACAGGGGGTTCGTTATACAACAGGTGTTGAACCGATCGCCGTCACGGCCAAAGAGGGGAAGAAGAAAGACAGGAAAAGGTTCAGGGACATTGAAGAATCTCTCACGTGGCAAATGGAAATGCCCGATGGATTAATGGCGGAATGTAAGACCAGCTATTCAGAAGAATTGAATTTGCTTAGGGCGGAGGGTGAGAAGGGATGGTTTGAATTGTCGCCGGCTTACGAGTACGAGGGTATTAAAGGGAGAACCAGCAATGGAAACATGAAATTCCCGCAAATTAATCAGCAGGCAAGACAGATGGACGACTTCGCCGATGCGATCTTAAACAATCGTCCGACACCCGTCCCCGGTGAAATGGGCCGGCAAGATGTTAAAATTCTGAACGCGATTTATGAGGCAATGCAAACCGGCACACGTATTGTCATTAATAACTAATTCTAACCAATTCTAACTTTATCAATTGCAGATTGAATTTCGGGGGTTTGCATATTACACCAGGTGTATTAGTCCTACTTTATGATTTTAGGGCCTTGATTCAAGCGGTTGGAGATCAGCGTAGATGAACGACAATTTTATTCGAAACTGCTCGAGTCGCAATACCTTTCTTCCAGCTTTTGGGAATTTCGTCTTGTTGCCACAACCCGGTGCACAGCCAAACGATTGTGGTAAATAGATTTGAATTGCTAATTTTATCCAAAACATAACCACCTATGATGAAAATAATCCTGACCTTTCTTGTATTTTGCCTTATGGGCAGCTCATTATCATTGGCACAATCGGCAGATGAAAAAGCAGTATCCGCGGCGGTTGAAAAGCTGCGTAAAGCCATGGTTGATTCCGATCTGGCGGCATTAAAAAGTTTAGCAGCGGAAGAGCTGAGTTACGGGCATTCAAATGGTTTGGTTGAAAATAAGGCCGAGTTTGTAGATCAGTTCGCCACTGGCAAAACGGATTTTGTAAATATCACCCTATCTGACCAAACATTAAGGATTGTTGGGGACGCAGCTATCGTCAGACACCGTTTGATAGCTGATACCAACAATAACAATGTTCCTGGGAAGGTAGATCTCCTCATACTCATCGTGTGGCAGAAGCAAAAGGGAGAATGGAAACTGTTGGCAAGGCAAGCGGCCCGAATTCCACCGAAGCAGTAAGGGAAGTGAAACAAGTAATTGGTAAGCAGTAACCGGTAATCGGTGGTATTTCATAGGTGTAGATGAATGATTTCCCAAGGCGCAAAAGCTACTCGATCAAGTTTCACTCTCACTCTTCACGTTTTACTAATAGCTAATAATAATAACGGATAACGGATAACGGATAACAGATTACCTTACCCACGGTGGCATGTACGATCTTATCCTCTCTAATGTTGCCAAATACATTCAACTGACGGACAAAGAGACGTCGTTTTTTACATCATTGCTTCGACTTCGAAAGATTCGGAAACGTCAGTATTTGCTGCAGGCTGGCGACGTCAATCAATTTGAAAATTTTGTGAACAAGGGATGCCTTAGGGCGTACACCGTAGATGCCCACGGGGAGGAGCACATTGCTATGTTCGGACTTGAAGGGTGGTGGATTTCAGATTTATATAGTTTTCTTACCAACACTCCGGCTACGCAAAATATAGATGCACTAGAGGACAGCGAAGTCTTTTCCATTGAAAGATCGGACCTTGAAAAACTTTATGAGCAAGTACCGAAGTTTAATAGATTCTTCCTGAAATTGTTGCAAAACGCTTTCGTCGCTCACCAACGGCGGATATTGGCTTCTATGAGCCAAACTGCGGAAGAACAATACTATGACTTCATAAGGAAGTATCCTTCGATGGATCAGCGCGTGCCGCAGCATCAGATCGCCTCTTATCTTGGACTTTCACCGGAGACTATAAGTCGAATTCGCCGAAATCAGGCGCAGCGGTAAATTTCTTGATCCAGGTCAACGTCCTTTCTTGCGCCAGGTCAATGCGCGGCTTTAACCCATTATTCAAATTTGTGTCATTAATTAAACAAGAAAAGAAATGAACACAATTGAAGAAAAACTCAAAAAATTGAATGAGTTGGTGCTTGCAGGTAAAATGATGGATGCATTCGAGCAATTTTACCACGATGATGTACAAATGCAGGAAAATGAAAGCGAACCGGTTAAAGGAAAAGATGCAAACAGAGAACGGGAATTAATATTCCTCAACAATATTGAGGAGTTTAGAAGCGCGTCTGTGAATGCCGTTGCGACAGGTGACGACGTTTCTTTTGTCGTGTGGAGCTATGACTACACGCACAAGGAATGGGGAGTAAAAAAGTATACGCAAGTATCCGTCCAAAAATGGAAGGACGGCCAGATCATTCATGAACAATTCTTCTACAACAACTGACCGCCGGAAGAATTGTTATGAAAACTTTAAAGTTCAATAGGATTGATACCAGTTTATTGCTGGTACGCATTTTCCTGGGTATCGTCGTCGTAGCGCACGGCGCTCAAAAACTGTTAGGCTGGTTCAATGGCTACGGATTCAATGGAACCATGCATTTCTTTACGCATACCATCGGACTCCCTTATATATTGGGCGTGCTGATCATCGTTGCTGAAAGTTTGGGAATGATTGCACTAATGGCAGGATTGTTTACCCGATTGATTGCGGGGGTCCTGATCATCATTATGCTGGGGGCAATTTTTACTACGCACTTTCAATTCGGCTTTTTTATGGATTGGTCAGGGAATCAGGTAGGTGAAGGATTCGAGTTTCACTTGCTGGCCATCGGATTGTCTGCCGTTATTCTAATCAATGGCGGGGGAGCCTACTCTCTTAATCATATTCTCATCAGGAAATACCAATCGCATCGCTCCAAAAAGCCCATTCTTATTTAAAGTGTGAAGAGGCACGCGAAATACCAATCTATTCGACCAAGAGCGCCGGGTGTAACGCCTGGCCTTTTTTTTGCGTCTTTTTGGGATTTGATCGTCTTTACTTAAAAATGACGATCATGGAAAATCTACAAACCCTTCCTGTGGCAATAATTGGCGCCGGACCTGTCGGCTTGGCGGCAGCGGCACATTTATCAGCGAGAAATCAACGGTTTATTCTGTTTGAAGCAGGGCCAACAGTAGCGGCGAATATTCTGACCTGGAAACACGTCCGTATCTTTTCGCCATGGAGGTACAATATAGATAAGGCTGCCCGGGCTATATTATCTGCCACAGATTGGGTTGGGCCCGACGAAGATGCTATTCCTTCAGGGGAGGAACTTTACGAGCAATACCTGCTGCCGCTTTCGCTGACGACGCCTTTAAAATCTCACATTCATCTCGAGAGCCGGGTGATTTCAGTAGGACGAAAGAATCTGGATAAGTTGCAGTCGCGAGGTAGAGAGAAATTGCCATTCACCGTTCAGGTCATTCATCAAGGGTCAGTTAAACAATTTGAAGCAAAGGCTGTCATCGATACAAGTGGAACCTGGCTAAATCCCAATCCCCTTGGTTCCGGTGGTGTCTATGCCGTAGGGGAAATAGAAAACAGAAACAAAATATTCTACGGGATACCCAACATTCTTGGCGAGCACAAAGACAGATATAAAAATCAAAGCGTATTGGTTGTGGGCAGTGGTCATTCGTCCATTCAAGCCATCATTGAGCTGACTAAATTGAAACGCGATTACCCACAAACTGATATTCACTGGGTACTTCGAAAGGATTTGCGTCGTGTCTATGGAGGAAAAGATGATGACGCGTTACCAGCGCGTGGCGCACTTGGGAAACAAATAGAGAATCTCGTGCTCGAAGGAGAAGTAGGAGTCTATACACCATTTCAAATTCACCAGATAATAACTCGAGAAGAAAAGCTCGGAATTATAGGATTCCAGGATGGCCAGGAAAAAATTCTGACCCCGATTGATGAAATCATTTGCAGCACAGGTTCCCGACCGGATTTTTCTTTCCTCCGCGAAGTTCGGTTGAGCGTTGATCCTGCCTTGGAAAGTTCGGCTGAAATTGCAGAACTGATCGATCCCAATATCCATAGCTGCGGAACGGTACGCCCTCATGGAGAATTGGAGTTGCGTCATCCTGATAAGGACTTTTATATTGCGGGATCAAAGAGCTATGGGCGTGCACCTACTTTTTTAATGGCGACGGGATACGAGCAAGTGCGTTCGATCGCGGCAGCAATTGATGGGGATATGAACGCAGCAAAAAAGGTTGAGTTGAATTTGCCTGAGACAGGTGTGTGCAGTACAGATTTTGAGGAGGATTCCTGTTGTGGTGTCGCTCCAAAAGCAAAGATAGAGCAGAACAAAAAGGACGCTCGCATTGTATCATGCTGTTCGTAAATGAATAACAGGAAAGATCCAAACTTTCAACCTCCCGTCTATGCGGCGCTAGCCCTGGCATTCTCCAGTTTCGGAGATGCGTTTCTGTACCCTTTCCTACCCCTTCACGGCAAGAATCTCGGAATGACCGTTGCCTGGATTGGGACATTGTTGTCCATTAACAGGTTTGCAAGGATTTTTACAAACGCAATCCTCGCGCGGGCTTGTGGGATCTATGGTTTTCGGTTGGTGACAGTTGTTGCTGTGCTTTTAGCCATATTCTCAACGGCAGGGTATGCGTTTGCTTCTGGTATGGCAGCCTGGGTCTTGTGCAGAATCTGCTGGGGGCTTTCATATTCGGTGCTTCGACTGAGCGCGATTGCGTATTCGCTTGATCATGATCGGCAGGGATTTTCACTGGGGTTGAGCAAGAGCATTCAGGAGGCGGGTCCTATGATCACCTTGATCGCGGCTCCGTTTTTATTCCAACTGAATGTAAACATTGTTTTTTTGACGCTGGCTGTGGCATCCCTTCCAGCACTGTACTTTGCATCCATGCTGCCACCTAAGTTTAACGTGACAACTCCTTTTTCCATCAAACGATTTCTTAAATTTCCGTCTGCCTTTAATTTGTTGACTTTTTTTTCTGCCATACTTATTGAAGGGATTCTTGTAGTAACCATTGGCGTCCTCTTGCTCAGCTACAGTGATAACATTTCGATATTGGAAGCCAGCATTCTGGCAGCGTTCTACTTGGGATATAGACGCGTTTGTCTGATTATATTTTCTCCATTTGGAGGCTGGATCGCCGACAGATATGGCCTGGAACGAGTCTTTGTCGTATCATTCGCCTTATTTCTCGCAGGCCTTTTTTTGCTGACGTCAGGATGGATTGAAGCAGGCGCAATAATCATCTTTGCATTTTACAGCGTACTATCCGCTCTGACACCCGGTGCCGTTTCAAGCACCCGCGAACTCCCGGTGGAGGCAGTTTCTGAAAATGCAACTTGGCGGGATGTTGGTGCAGCAATTGGAACATTAGCCGGTGGGTTGCTGCTGGCATCACAGTACGTATTGATTTCTATTCTCAGCGGCACGATCCTGCTCTCAATACTATTCCTATACTACGCGGGAACTCTTGACAGGCCTTTTAAATATTGGATGACATGGAGATAGCGGTAGCTTATACTCAATTCAGGGAAAAGTTGTTGGACTACATTCGCACGAAGGTACGTTCAAGCGAAGACGCCAAAGACATTCTGCAAAATGTATTTACCAAAATTTCCACTCAGGTAAATGCCCTCAAGGGAAAGCAAAGTATTCATCATTGGTTATTTATAGTTACGAAAAATGCCGTCATAGACTATTATCGTTCTAATACGTCCGAACAAAGAGTTTTTGCAGCTGAAGGTTACCCCGAGACCGCGATGGAGGAAGACTCAGTTGATAGCACCCATGGCCTTGATAAATGCTTGGACAGTATAATCCAGTTGATGCCTGAGTCATACAGACTTATTTTGACTGATTCAGAGCTGCGAGGCATCAAGCAGAAAGAACTGGCAGTCAAGTATAACATGCCATATTCATCGATTCGCTCCCGCGTACAGCGGGGTCGTGAGAAATTAAAGCAGCTATTCTATAATTGTTGTGCCATTGAAGCTGACCGTTATGGGAATATTTTAGAAAGTACACCTAAGAAAAGCTGCGATTCTCAATGTGGTGCCTGCTAAATAATTTCACTTTCCTGCGTCTTTTTTAAACACCTCCGTCTTTAAGGATGGGTAATGATATGTTACGATTGTCATTCATTATCTGTTTCTGCGTAGGACAAACTCCATTGCACGGCATTTTATTTTGAAAACGTAAACAATTTATATATGGAACATAAAATCATCAACCTTCCACCTGTGACGAAAGTAAACTTCTCGTCGGCAGACCAGCCTGTTCGTAAGGATTCAGGTGCTTCATGTTGCGCCCCAAAGGGTAATGCGACGCAATGTTGTACTCCTAGCCAGTCTCAAGAGGAGAACGGTGGGGCATGTTGCGCTCAGCCTGATGATGGGTCGGCTTGTTGCAATAAGTAAATCAACCAACGATTGAGGTGCGATTAGAACGCAAGTGCTCCTTGGGAATCATTGCGGGGATGCGCTTCAGAAAATGTGATGCATCGATTTGGTTCGTTATGGTGCTAGACCACCCGTTCAAATACTGATAGCCATGGGGTGGTTAGTAGTGATTCGTCCCGTATTGATCTAAAGGCTGCTGCCAAAAGGCGGTCGCAAAGAGTCTGCATCAACTTCCCGCGTGTGACTATGGGGCCTCGGATTTTAGTTCTGAAGGGTAAGGTCAATAACAGGATGAAAATTCTACTGCTCCATGATTTCGGGCACATGATAAACCCTGAACGGGCGCAATCTCATTTTTTTCTCTTGCTCTATTGTAACAATTGGTGTGCATGCGCGCCAGGAAATGTGAGGATTGATTACGAGCCTGCATGACGTTCCACGGCCATACCTATGCACATAGCCCAGGGTTGCACCCTGGGCTATGTGATTTCGTCCCTTCGTGGACAGAGGTGGTATCTGAAGGGGCGTGCAAATCGCTCGTTCTTTGGAGTGTGCATGCGCGGCAGAGGTTGTAATAACGTCATCATTTATTAGCCCTACGTGTCACTTCTTAGGTGCTGAACATAGTGAAAACCGACACCAGCCCTAAAGAGCAAAATCAATAGCACAGGATGTAATCCTGCGTACTCATAATCCAATCCAACGATAAGCCCTGAAGGGGAGTCAGCACCTGACGCGCCGCGCTTTTGACTTCGAGCGTAATATCTGCTATTGCCAGATAGGAAAGCAACCCAAACGTTGCAGGTGATTAACGATCCTTGCAAATGATCACATTCCCGTACGAATCAGTCTCAATAATCAACGTTTCATTTAATTTTTCTCTAAGCATTTTGCGGGCTCGCTGAACCCTGGATTTAACGCCTGAATAACTAAGACCAAGTTTTTGAGCGAGTGCGGTTTGTGACAGGTTGTCGACGTCTGCAAGCTGAAAGGGGACCCTGTATTTCTCCGGCAGCGAAGGAATCAAATTCTTTAGACAATTTGCCGCGCACTCATTATAATTAGACTCGACATAATTAGATTCCTCAACGACAGCATCTTGACCAGACAACTGAAAATTCCTTGGTTTTCGCCGGTAATAGTCGATAACGGTATTTCGTGCGATCTGATAAAGCCAGGCGATTGCCTTTTTATCATCTTTTAGCTGAACGCTATTCTTTCTTGCTTTAAGAAATATGTCGTGAACAATGTCTTCAGCCAACGACCTGTCTCGTGTTTGTTTGTAAACGAAGCTCTTAATTTCATTGTGGAACATGCCCACGTAGGTGTCAGTCAGGAAGTTCATATTATCGTAATTTTACGATAAAGCTCAGCAAAGGTTTTCAAGTGCCGTCTATAAGCCGACAATTTTGCTCCTCCTTTCATATATGTTCGTATCACGCCACGTTTTATGCAATTTTGCAACCCTTTCCCGGTAGCCGATCAATCTGAACCCAGCCGATACATGAAGTTTATGGCTTGCCTCATTCTCTGGGAATATCGAGGCGAATAACGTCCAAATCCCGGCCAGCTCACTTTGTTCAATTACATGAGACATGAGGTAGGTGCCAATTCGCCTGCCGTAATACATAGGGTGTACATATATCGAAACTTCGGTAACTCCTTCGTATACTTTTCGAACCGAAACGGGCATGAGGCCCGCCCAGCCGACGATTTCGTCACCGGTTATGGCAACCCATCTCTG
>JAICGJ010000074.1 GCA_025923195.1 Chryseolinea sp. | reverse complement strand
TAATACAACTCGAGTCGAATGTCAGTATGAGGGTCCGTTACTCTTAAATAGCTCATATGATTAAATTTTTAAGTGGATAGATCGAGTATGATCTATTGGAAATAATAAAAATTATGCCATAGCCGTCTGACCGAAAGCATTATTCAGGAATCCATTTTAAGCATTTGCGTTGGGTAATAAAGTTCCAAAGAGTGTGTAAGGGATTACAGACTCAATGGACCTAAAGCTCGCCCCCAATTTCAAGCCATTTATTCGTTCGTCAGGATGGATCGATTTAATTAGGGCTTCAAAATCACTTTAACACAGTTGTCATCTTTTTTCTTAAATATATCGTAGGCATGCGAAACTTCTGACAACGGCAAAGTGTGTGTTAAAATGTCATTTAATACAACCTTACCTTCTTCGACGAGTGGAAGAAGCTCATCGATATATTTTTGGACAGGTGCCTGACCGAACCTTAAGGTCAAACCTTTGTCAAAAATTGTGTGCACGGGAAAATTGTCGAAAGGTGTTCCATAAACGCCTACAACGGTAACCGTACCGTTCCGCCTGACGGCTTTGATGCAACTTTCAAGGACTTTAACAGTTCCCTTTTCAAAATTTATAGTAGCTTTCACCTTGTCAAAAAAGGATCTCTCAGCTTCCAAACCAACGGCATCCACACACACATCTGCACCGCGTCCATTAGTCATTTCACGAATTAATTCAATCGGATCCTGATCGTGTGAGTTGATGGTTTCCACATTGTTAACGCTTCGTGCCATTTGCAGCCTATATTCCAACGGGTCAATGGCCACCACCCTTCCGGCACCCTTTAACCAGGCCGCTTTTTGCGCCATCAAGCCCACGGGACCAGATCCGAAGATCGCAATTGTTTCACCGCCCTTCAGCTGCGCCCAATCAATTGCGGACCAACCCGTGGGAAAAATATCAGTAAGAAATAACACCTGCTCATCGGTCAGGCTATCTGAAACTTTGCGGGGACTAAAGTTTGCATAAGGAACCCGGACATACTCTGCCTGCCCGCCACTATAGCCGCCATATAGATCCGTATAGCCAAATAGAGCACCACCTTTCCCTTTCAATATGTCGCCTTCAGGTCCATATTTCTCCGGGTTCGAATTTTCGCAGCTAGGTCCCAATCCCATTGAACAGAAAAAGCAGTGACCGCAAGCAATTGGAAAGGGAACCAACACGCGATCGCCTTTTTTAAATTTAGTAACTGCTGTTCCCGTATCTTCTACAATTCCCATGAACTCATGACCCATGATCATATCCTTCAGTTGAGGGATGAATCCATTGTAGATATGCAGGTCGGAGCCGCAAATTGCAGTGGAAGTTACTTTCAGTATAATATCTTCTGGTTGCTCGATCTTAGGGTCTTCGACGTTTTCAGCCTGAATGTCACCTATCTTATGGAATACAGCAGCTTTCATTTCAACAAATTTTATAAGGTTCCTTTTTCCTTCTTCAAAAAATAAACCGTAAAAAAAGAACTGCTCTGACGGTGTTTGCAGCCCCCCTTGAGTGGTATGCTCTACAATAAGTCAGAAAATGGAAATTAATTCTACAGAAAAGCTCACAGCCGACAGCTTACAGCGAACAGCCGACAGCGCACCGTTCATAATAAAACCGCATCGAGAGTTGAAAAATCTAATGACCAAGAGTGTTGCAGGCGGTCAGCTGTGGGCTGTAAACTGTAAACTGTAAACTGTAAGCTATTTAATGTTTGCGCAATAACCTGATTGCATATATATTTGCAATCAGATTATTGCATATTATGGAAACCAGGAGAGATGTTTTTCATGCGATTTCAGATCCAACCCGAAGGGAAATCATCGGTATGATTGCCAGAAAAACGTTGAATCTCAACGCGATCGCCGACAATTTTGATATCAGCCGCCAGGCCATTTCGGTTCATATCAAAGTGTTGTCAGAGTGTGGCCTGATCGTCATCAGGCAGAAGGGGCGAGAAAGGTATTGCGAAGCAAAACTTCAAAAGCTCGCGGAAGTTTCAACCTGGGTTGAGCAGTACAAGAAATTCTGGATGCAGCAGTTCTCCTCGCTGGAAAAATATTTGGACAAGGTACAATCAGGTAAAAAACGGAAGAAATGAAAATACAGCAACCCAGCGACGTAGCATTTACGCTTGTTTATGAGTTTAATGCTCCCAAGAAATTGGTGTTCACCGCATTCTCAGACGCCAAAGCGCTGGGCGAATGGTGGGGACCGGCAGAGTGCAAAAATTCAGTAGTAAAACTTGACTTCAGAAAGGCCGGAGTTTTTCAATATAAAATGGAAAAGGGTAGCTCGGTAAACTATGGTCGCTTTATCTTCGGGCAAATTCTGCCTTATGACATCCTCGAATTCACCAATGCGTTTTCGGATGAACGGGGAAATATTCTTCGTGCACCATTTGATATTCCGTTGCCTTTGGAAATTTTTTACCGGTTAACCTTTCAGGAAAATAATGGTAAGACTATCATCACATTGACAGGTCAGCCCGTTAATGCTACACAGGAGGAAATCGAAGGATTTCGGTCGATACATTCTGGTATGCGAAAAGGTTTTGGTGCAACATTCGACAAACTATTCGACTATCTCTTAAGGAGCCGGAACACAATTTAAATCTTAACGGTAATCTTATGCGAAAATTAAAATTGCAAATGCAAACATCAATTGATGGTTTTGTGTCAACTGGACCGAACGATGAGCAACAGTGGGTGACGTGGGCGCTGGACGAAATAAGACCACAGGTCCTTGATTTGCTGGACAGCTCCGACACGATTCTGATCGGTAAAAATTTGGCTGAAGGCTACGTTCCGTATTGGCTTGATGTCGTAACCCGCCCGGATGATTCGATGTACGACATTGGGTGTCGCATTGTAGATGCAAAAAAAATTGTCTTTACGAAAACTATGATCAAGCCGCCATGGCCCAATACTGCATTGGCGGCAGGTCCGTTGGCGGACGAAATCCAGGAACTCAAGATGCAAAGTGGCAAGGACATCATTGTTTATGGCGGCAGTTCGTTTGTTGCCTCTCTTATAAAAGAAGGGCTCATCGATGATTATCATCTTTTTGTAAACCCCATAGCGCTCGGCAAAGGGGAGCCGATTTTTAACAAGTTGAACAACTGGAAAAAGTTAAAGTTGAAGAGAACCATTCCCTATCCAAGCGGAATCGTAATGTTGACTTATGAATCTCTGTAAGGGAATTCTTTTCCTGAATTATACATGGAAGTAACTGAAGCCATTGCATTGATCCAACCCGGTTTTCAGTGCAGGTTTAAAAAAGAAACGTGGGCTGACTTGGGCTGCGGAAGTGGCACGTTCACCCACGCGCTGGCTGCTTTGTTGCCGCGGGATAGTAAGATATTCGCGGTGGACAAAGACAATCAGCGCATCAGACCCCGCGAGTGGAAAACTACAATTGAATTCATCAAACTTGATTTTATCAGGGACACTATTCGTTTTGCCGACCTTGATGGGATACTGATGGCAAACGCGCTCCACTTTGTAAAGGACAAAGAGATATTTATTGGAAAACTTAACAAGCTCATCAAACCAGAAGGGCAATTGATCATCGTTGAGTACGATACAAATCAACGAAATCCATGGGTACCGTATCCCATCAGCTTCGAGAAATTGGTAGAGACATTTTTAACACAAGGGTTCGGCCGCATAGAAAAACTCGGAGAAAGAAAGTCAATCTACAGGGCAGGGAATATGTATGCTTGTTCGATTAAACGCAATTGAAGGTCCGTTGTATTCCGTGTCGTTTAAGCCAGGCTCTGATTATAATTCAGGAATGCCGGGCGAGCGGTACCTGAAAAATCATACGAGCATTATAGAAATATAAAACGCAAGTCTTAAATTGAGATGTCGGCGGTCATTTGCATTCAAAAGCTCTTGCCTAATCATGAGAATTATGAAACAGACGCTAATCATCCTGATTCTTCTGAGTTACAACTGTCTCTATTCACAATCCACTCCTGACTATGAAAAAATGTCGAAAGTCTGTGAACTGTGGGGACTAGTGAAGTATTTCCATACTGATAATCCAGGAAACAAATTTGACTCTGCATTTGCAGCAGCAGTTCCCAAAATGCTGGAAGCTAGAAATGAAAACGATTGGAGGATTTTGCTCACTCAGTGGTTAAATGTATTGAATGACCAAAATACTAGAGTTGTTTCAGGAGAAGAAAAAATAACGGGAGAGGGACATTTAAAAACAGAATTCGCACCTGACAGCACTCTTATCATTAAAATTTCAGGAACCAGCCAGCTTAGTGATTTTAATAAGACGGGTAACTTTTTTCAAAATGTGAAGGAACAACTTAACAAAGCTAAGCGGGGAATAATTTTTGACCTTCGACAAGAAGCGAAGATACCGGAGTACGAGGGATATCTTACTTACTACTTTGAGGATTTGAATAGTGTATTAGCTACTGAAATTGTGCCGCAATTCAAGAGTAAATATTATTCGGGTTTTAAACCTGAAAAAGGCACCACTTCTGGAGGATATACAATCAATGAAGTACTTCAGAATGCCAGTCAGCCAGGTAATTTTGAAAAGAGAAATCAAAAAGTAGTATGGTTAGTTAATAAGTATTCAGAGTTGCCAGTTGTTGCCTTATCTCAACAAGCTTCTGGGGCAGGCATTATTCTGAGCAGTTCAGGAAATATCACTGATATGCTTCCATTATCCAGTACATTTTCATTATCAGAGACCCTTTCAATAAAATTTAAAACGTCCGACATAGTTATGCCTAATGGATTTCAACCGATGGTAGATTATAGATATCTGGAATCAGATGATCCAATGGAAATATCCAAGAGGCTAATATCCAATAATGTTTCTGATAAGAAAGAGAATGGCTACTCGATAAAAAATCGATATAACGACAGTAATTCTTATCATCAAGACACGTATCCTCAATTAGGCTACAGGGTTCTAGCAGCGGCAAAAGTTTTTAGTATCATCGAGATTTTTTTTCCTTACTACAGTTATATGGATGAGGATTGGAGAAATGTTCTTACCACATCTTTGCCTGAGATTGTTCGTGCTAGAAATGACATTGAATATGGTCTTGCTGTCGCTAAAATGTATGCTAACATCAATGATTCTCATGGATATATTGCCGGTAACAAAGGGCTTTTGCAGATGCAAGGTGAGGCTCCCGCTCCGATAGTGGTTGATTTGATTGAAAATAAAGTTGTCGTTACACAATTTAGAAATGATTCGATATGTCGTGCTAACGAAGTAGGTATCGGCGATGTCATAATTAAAGTCAATGGCGTAGCACTTGAGGATTCGATGAAAAAATATGAGACCTACTTTGCTCATTCAACAAAGGACCCTATTAGACAAATGGCCGCCAGAAGTTCAATTCGAGGTCCAGAAAATCAAACAGGGGTATTTACCATACAAGATAAAAACGGCAAACAAAGGGAGCACAAATTCAAATGGACTAATTCTTACAATAAGAATTTTTCCCCAGGATATAAGCTCGATACGATTACCTTACTTAATGAAAACATTGGGTATGCTGACTTGACACGAATGGAAGTGTCGCAGACAGATGAAATGTTTGAGAAGTTCAAAGACACAAGGGCTATCATCTTTGATATGCGAGGATATCCCAAAGGTACAGCTTGGTCAATAGCGCCGCGGTTAACAGAAAAGAAGGATGTTCCGTTAGCCTTGTTTAGAAGGCCAGAGATATTATCTCCGAACATTAAGAGGGGTGAATTGCTTTCATACAGATCTTATACGGAATTTATTCAAACCGTAGCATCCTCCGACAAATGGAAATATAAAGGGAAAACAATAATGCTAATCAACCATAATGCGATTAGTCAATCTGAGCATACAGGATTATTCTTTGAATCTGTCAATAATACCATTTTTATTGGAAGTCCTACTGCAGGGGCTAACGGTGACGTTACTAATTTTGCTATACCTGGGGGGATGTTTCTATATTTTAGTGGACAAGGCGTATGGCATTCGGACGGCAGACAATTACAACGTGTTGGGTTGCAGCCTCAAGTATTCGTTAAACCGACAATTAAGGGTGTACGGGCGGGAAAAGACGAAGTGTTAGACAAGGCTATAGAATGGATAAGTAAAAATGTGAAATAGGAGAGAGAGGATTAAATGATTATTCGCAATCTGATTGAAATAACATGATGTTAGTGAAGATTATATTGGCACTTATACTCATATGTATACTAACGGCGGTGACTCAGATTGGAGGAGTTGTTTTCTTAATCGCCCTTTTCACCTTTCGTATTATTGACGACCGATTTGACAGACGGTGGGTACGGGTTACCACAAAAACGGCTTCATTCGTAACACTGTATTTAGTTTTTACATTTGTTATTGTTCCCTTGGCAGCAAAACCTTTCGGGAGAGTTCCATTACCAATTTTTGAAAACAAAAATTTGAAACCAGCAAATTTTTTGACTTGCCTGTTAAACCGTAACTACGTCAAACTGGAATTGAGAGATATAACCTACAAAGTTGCCGAGGACATGAACAATAATTTTCCCGGGGCAGCAGTTAACTACCTGGATGCAAATTTTCCATTCATCGACAATTTTCCCTTGCTCCCTCACTTGAGCCACAACGATGGAAAAAAACTCGATTTATCTTTTCAGTACAACGATAGCGGTACCGGACAGATAACAAATAATATTCCTTCATTTATTGGTTACGGAATCTGTGAAGAACCGAAAGACGAAGAGGAAAACAGACCGGAGTACTGTGAAAAAAAAGGATACTGGCAATACAATTGGCTACGCAACAACGTTTCGCAATCCAACAAGGATAAGTTTACCTTTAATGATAAGCGGACAAAAGAACTAGTTAAGCGTTTCGCCTTCTATGACGGGCTTGGGAAAATATTCATAGAACCACACTTGAAGGCGCGTTTGGGCCTAACTAGTCACAAAATACGCTTCCATGGTTGTCAGGCAGTCAGGCATGACGACCATATTCATGTTCAATTAAAGTGAGCAACAAGCACCCAGCACACAACAAGAGGTATATCAGTTATTCCGCCAGAGTCGATTTTATTTATTAAATTGGACTGTGGATGACTTATATTCTAAAACATTGCTTCCATTCGTAAAAATAGGTTAACCAAACCGGCAAAGTAAATGAAAACAAAACAGTCGGAACAAAATAACCTAGTAGAAGGTGGCAGGGAGAACTGGGAGGGAACAGACGAATTCCAAAGAAAAGTGGAAGAAATAGTAAAGGAGTTAACTGCCAAATATTCTCCGGCTCTTTCAAATGAAAGAAACTGGGCAAAACGACTATTAATTAAAGTCAGACTCAAGATTGAAATAAGAAAAAAAATTGCAGAGTTAAGTTCGTTAAGAAATCTTTTTGTTATCTACCACAGATACGGTTGACAAAAAAGGAGAACTTTGATGTCGGCGTAGGGCGTTGATTCGCAACCATAAGGCCTTTGCATTTTACTCGATGGGTAATTTCGGCCCTACATTTAATGATCATGGTACATTTAGCCAGGGCATCTGTTGGTCGGACTCCAACAATGTCATTCAACTCTTTTTATCCACCAGCCCCAAAATTTTTACAGCAGCCGGCGACAGACGCTGCAACGTTTCATCTTTGATGTAGCGTGATTGATCGACTTGCTGGGGCTGATCGGATCTGCAAAAGTAACTGTGAATTGATCGTCTGCTTCTTTCGGTTTGATTGGTAGTGCCTCCATGCCACCCGTGGGAATTAAAAATGAATACCGATCCCGCTTGCGCTTCTATAATCACTTCATCAGGATGTGGTGCTTCCGGATTTGACAGGACATCCTGAGGCAAGGCTCCTGAATGATGTGATCCGGGAACTATCCTGGTTGCACCATTTTTCTTAGAAAAGTCATCCAACAGCCAAATCGAATTGCACACCGTGTATTGTCCCGGAGCAACCGCTTCATGCCAGTCGACGTGAAGTTTCTGCAAACCCATGCCAGGTTTAGCCGCACGATAGTTCAGCGATGAAAGTTTTATGGATTTTCCCAATACGTGGGAGATACCCGCAAGCACGCGCGGATGGGTATAAAAAATGTCAAAGATTTCTCCCTTGTTTACCAGGTCAGCAAGCCGGTCTGCACCTGCCTCCTTCGGATGTCTAATGTAAGGCGAATCCAACAACTCTGAGCCAGCTTTGTCACCCTCAAGACTCATTAACCAATAAAGTTTTTCATTAATTTTTTCAACATGAGCCTTTGACAGCAACTGCCCAAGATTCAGATAGCCTTTCTCGTCCAGAAAGTTTTTCTCGGCTTCTGTCAGGGTGTCTTCACGAACATTTAATTGGTATAAAGCGTCCATAGGTTATGAAACAAGTTAATGATGTTGCTGTAAAAAAGAAATAATAACGCAATCGAAATCAAAAACACGAGTGCTAATTAAATGTTGATGTCTACATAGTCAGTGTTAAAATGCGCGCGACTATCTATTCGCGAACGGAAATGATTCTGTGGTTTAAAAAACACCTAGGAGGGGATGACTAAAAAGTGGGAGTTGCAATTTTTCTGATAAAATTTTACTTAGAGCATCTCGTGATTGCTTGGTGTCTTTGCGTCTTTGTGGCCTTGAACACCTTATTTTGCCACGGAGGCACCAGGACACGAAGGAATCACCAAGTAGAATGCATATAAGATTCGGTTGTAATTTACCACTTTCAATTATTCAATTGACCCCACGAACAACCGAATTAAAAAGGCAAAGTTTTCGCTCCTCGGCGTTCCAGGACTCCTTGATAAATTCGGTATTGAAATTGATTATGCGAAGTAAGCCAAGGCTAGGCAGTATTGCGAGAAATATAATCGAGGAACACTGAAAATAGGGATTGCGAAAAATTCAAGGAAGCACCGCCATTAAGATAAAAATATTTAACTTCGTCATCGAGCACCTCGTTGGTGACTAATATGCAGATATGAAATTTCTGCCTGTCCTTTTCATTATGACGCTGAATTTTATGACGAGCTTTTCTCAAACTCCGAAAAAAGCTGAAACGGTCACGTTAAACGGTGTCAAAATCTATTATGAAGTTTACGGAAAGGGCGAACCGTTATTTTTGTTACACGGATTCACGCAATCGTCAAAATCGTGGCATCCTTACATTCCCGATTACGAAAATGACTTTGAAGTATATTTAGTTGATCTCAGAGGCCACGGGAAATCAAGTCTTTTTTCGGAAAAATTCTCATTACAAGCTGTTGCCAAAGAGATTGATGACCTAATAGGATATTTGAAACTGACCCGCATCAATGGAATTGGATATAGTTATGGTGGCGATGTCTTACTTCAACTGGAACTTAGACATCCGGGCCTTATAAAATCAATGATCACTATTGGTACTTGTGGAACCTGGCATGCGAAGGAATTTCCGGAGTTTGTTGAATACCTTTCTTACAAGAACATTGACAATTTACCATGGATGCGAGAACAACAAACCAGCGAAGATCAGATTAAATCCATTCTTGCCCAGGTGCCCAACTACAATATATCCATAAGTGAAGGGGAATTGAAGAGCATTCAGTCACGAACGCTTCTTGTGCACGGCGATCAGGATGTTGCCACTCCAATAGAATGCCTTGCCAAGGCAAAACAATACCTTCCTAATTCTTTTATGTGGGTGCAGCCAAATGTGGCGCATGGAGCGCATACAGATAAAAGCAAACCGGAATTCATTAGAATTTCGAAGGAATTTTTGAGAGGGGCCTGGGGGCAATAGCCGTTATCAGTTATCAGTTATCCGTCAGGGGAGCGCGAGCGCTTTTCGTATTCTCTTTGCGCCCATTGCATGAACCATATTTGTTTGTTTTACGCAGAGTTTCCAGACCAGGGCTAATGTTACGTTTGACATAACTTAACCATTTCCCTAACTTATAACAGTTAACCATTTATAACCATAACCAATAACGGATAACGGATAACGGATAACTAATAACGGATAACTAATAACAAACTTTGAAGTTTTAATCGTTATTTTAACCCCATGTATTTACAGGGCGACGCGAAAGAAAAAAACACATTCGATGCCATCGTCATTGGTTCCGGTCTCACCGGCGGATGGGCTGCAAAGGAACTATGTGACCATGGCTTAAAAACACTTGTGATCGAACGTGGCCGTCCGGTCAAACACCTTCAGGATTATCCGACTGCAACGTTAGATCCCTGGGATTTCAAATTCAGGGGAAGGCTTACGGCAACCGAGCATAACGATAACCCTATTCTAAGCAGATGTTATGCATATGAAGATGCTACAAAACATTTTTTCGTCAAGGACGCGGAGCATCCATATGTCCAGGAAAAACCGTTCGACTGGATCCGCGGGTATCAGGAAGGTGGAAAATCGCTGATATGGGCTCGTCAAACACAGCGTTGGAGTCATTTTGACTTTGAAGCGCCCGCCCGGGATGGTTTTGCTGTTCCATGGCCTGTCACTTACAATGAACTGGCGCCCTGGTATTCTCATGTGGAAAAATTCATGGGTATTAGCGGGAATCGAGATGGTCTTGAAACGTTGCCTGATTGCGAATCGCTTCCGCCCTGGGAAATGAATTGTGTGGAAAAACATATCCAGGAAAAAATAAAATCGCACTATCCCGACCGTTATCCAGTCATAGGACGGTGCGCTCACCTTACAGAACCACAGGAAGTGCACCTGAGTCAGGGTAGGGGGAAATGCCAGGCGCGTCATTTATGTTATAGAGGCTGTCCCTACGGCGGATATTTTAGCTCAAACTCCTCCACTTTACCCTGGGCTGCTAAGACAGGCAACCTAAGTATTCGAACTGATGCAGTCGTTCACTCTATACTTTATAATGCAAAGAAAGAAAGAGCTTCTGGTGTTAAAATCATCGATTCGAACACAAAGAAGGAGCTTGATTTTTATGCCCGTGTCATTTTCGTCAATGCTGCATGTCTGAACAGCACCCTCATTCTGTTAAACTCTATTTCATCCCGCTTTCCGAACGGTCTTGGCAACGACAATGGTTTGCTGGGAAAATTTGTTGCGTTTCACAATTATCGCGGTAACATTTTTAGCCAGTTCGAAGGTTTTGAGGACAAGTACTATTACGGCAGAAGGCCAACTGCAATCATGATGCCTTCGTTCAGAAATGTACGTAAGCAGGAAACCGATTTTTTGCGCGGTTACATGGTGTTCTATTCGGCTACGCGTGATGGCTGGAACAGGAATGAAAATAGCATTGGCGCGGACTTGAAAGAACGTGCTGCCAAACCAGGAGGATGGAGTGTTTTCATGATGATGCAGGGCGAAACCATACCAAAGGAATCCAACAGAGTATACCTGAGCCCGGATGCGAAAGATGCCTGGGGAGTACCGCAGCTGGTAACTTCTATAGACTACGATGAGAATGATGTTAAATCCTTGAAGGATTTTCATGAACAGGGAAGTGAGATGCTCGAAAAAGCTGGCTGCAAAAATATCGTTACCCACGACACCCGCCAGGCGCCCGGACTGGATATACATGAGATGGGTGGGGTACGAATGGGAAAGAATCCAAAGACGTCCTTGTTAAATAAGTGGAATCAATTTCATAATTGTAAAAATGTTTTTGTTACCGATGGCGCAGCAATGACTTCGACGGGAACACAAAACCCTTCGCTTACCTTCATGGCGTTTACTGCCAGAGCAGCTAACTATGCCGTTAGCGAAATGAAAAAGAGGAATTTGTAACCGCATTTCCTTTTTAATTCAGCGGCCTGCACACTTCATCTTGCCACGGAGGCACGAGGACGCTAAGGAATCACAAAGTTGATCGAATCAAATTTGGTCGGAAGTTTTAGAGTAAAACCTCTTCGCCAACCGCTTTAAATTTTGTGATATCGGATTGCTATATACAGGATGAATTATTCTTTTTTGTAAAATTGCCAACGTCGGACTGAAGGTTAGATAGTCAGTACGTTAGACCAATAAATTAACAACAAATGGCTTCCATCACGACCGTCGATGAAATGATTATGAGCTTGCCCAAGGCGGAGCAGGTCATTACTAGACGCCTTCGCGAACTGGTGCTGGAATGTCTGCCAGACGCAACCGAAAGAGGTTATTACGGCTTGGGGGTTCCATTTTATAGGCATCACCGGATGATCTGCTTTATATGGCCTGCATCGGTCGTTTGGGGACCGAAGAGGCACTCGGAAGTAAAAAAAACAGCAACGGTGTCTCTGGGGTTTTGTCAGGGAAATCTTATGTCGAACGAGGATGGCATACTTCACGCCGAAGGAAGAAAACAGGTTTATGTCATGTCTTTTCGTTCGCTGAAAGAGATCGAAGAAACCCGCGTTCGCGCCTTACTCTTTGAAGCGAGTTTGATCGACGACGCTTTTGGGAAAAAGAAAGAAAAAGGCTAGAAAAAATTGACTGCCATCCTGCGGTTTGCGTATCTCTGCAGCTTGGATTTTGAAATCATAGTGAGCCATATCCAGCTATGTTATTTTCGATTCGGTTCATTAGAATGGTTATGGGGAGGTTTGACTTATTGGAATTCGAAGGCCAAAAATGCATGCTTTTAACGAGCTGATCCTTTCAAAAAATACTGCATACATTGGGAAAAATGCTCTTGTCAATCCTATGTTCATTGTTGCGGAAGAACATACTCGCAACACCAGTACGACTTGCGACATGTCTTTCTATTTAAATATTCTTTCCGGGTTTCGAATCCGAGCTTAACTTCAACCATTGTAAGGGCTTTTGAAATGACCAATAAAAACACGATTTCCTTATGATTATATTCAGATTATGTCCCCTTATATTAGCCTGTGTACTCACAACAGCGTCCGCTCAGGACGACTTTTCGGGTAGCACACGGTCAACGCTTACATATCAAAAATACAACGTGCGCCCGGTTACCGGACCTTTAAAACAACACGCTGAAAATCCACGTTATTTCGCAGATGCCTCCGGCAAGCCTATTTATCTAGTCGGATCTCACACATGGTCCAACTTTCAGGACTACCGGATGGAAGGTGATGCCGCGTTCGACTATGATCACTATATCGCCTTTATGGTCGACAATCATTTTAACTTTATGCGGTTCTGGACATGGGAGCATGCTGCATGGACAAGTTGGTCGCCGGAGAAAACTGTGATCGATCCGATGCCCTATCGGCGTACGGGCCCAGGCTTGGCGCTCGATGGCCAACCAAAATTTGATCTAGAGCAATTTAATCCGGCGTATTTCGACCGTATGCGTGCGCGAATATTGAAAGCCAGTAATAAAGGAATCTACGCATCCATAATGCTCTTTCAGGCTTTCAGTGGCGTCTGGCCTAAGGGTGGTGAGACGTTCAAATATAATGCTTTCGCCGGGCATTACTACAATAGAGACAATAATATCCAAAAATTGGATGGCGATAAGAATAAAGACAAAATTCTTGACATAAACGATCCGAAGGTGCGTGAATATCAAGCTGCTTATATCAAAAAGATTATTGATACCGTATGGGACCTTGACAATGTTTTGTATGAAGTAATAAACGAGGGCGGAAATGTGGAATGGGACGCATTTGTTGTTAAGACCATAAAAGACTATGAAAAAGCTAAAGGCAAAATACATCCAGTTGGCTTGACCGGACATGGCAACGAGACCTTGCAGCAAATGATGGCCAGTGACGCTGATTGGGTTTCGCCAGGGACCTGGGACGACGAGTCGATGAAAAATGTGCGTACAAACCCTCCGGTTTGGAAAGGTGAAAAGGTCAGTGTTTTGGATACAGATCACATCTGGGGACACGGCATCGACTACCGCTGGGTTTGGAAAACATTTTTGCGGGGTCACAATGTACTCTTCATGGATCCGTGGGATCCGTTGCCGGTTTGGTTTAATCCGGAGGTAAATAGACCGGATCACCCTAACTACATACTTGGACGAAATGCAATGAAGCGTACTGCTGAATGGGCTAACAGAATTAACCTCGTGACTATGCGCCCAAATGCGGATTTTGGCGCTGTCAGCTTTTGCATTGGGGACCCAGGGAAGGAGTATCTCATTTACGTCGAAGGTCCAGACGCGGAGCTTGACTTGACTAACATCCCAGGCAATTTTGTTGTTGAGTGGGTCCACCTAACAGAAGGGGCTACTGTCACTGACAGAACCACAGCCGGCGGCAAAAAGCAAATCTTCCGGAACCCATTCACCGGCGAAGCAATCCTTTATTTGAAGTTGACCACAGAGGTTAAATAGTACACGTATAAACCTTAACTCTCGAAGGACCATTTAGGTTATTCTTAGCCGGTGCATCCTTTTAAATGACATTTAACCCGCTTGATCGATTAGCAAGAAAAATTGAAAATTCAGTTACAGCCCCGGTCATGAGGTATTTCGCCAATTAAAAAGGCAGCTGCTGACAATTACCAGAAAATAGTTCAGCCCTCCGGCCCCAGCACTTGGCAGCGAGCTGATGCGGAGCCGAAAGTTTGAAAAAAGAGGATTGTCGACTTGAGCCTTACCTTCCTTACGTCAATCGTACCGGCAATTGCCTTATCCGTTTCCCTGTAGCAGCATAGATTGCATTACACAGTGCCGGTATAAACGGGGGCACAGGCGGCTCACCTACGCCCGTAGGCTTCTCGTTGCTTTCGATAATGTGCACTGCTGTCTCATAGGGTGAGTCACTCATCCGTCCTACCTGGTAGTTATGAAAATTGGATTGTTCAACAGCCCCGTTTTTTACAGTTATTTCACTCTTTAGCGCAAGGCTCGCGGCAAAGGCCGCTCCACCCTCAAATTGCGCTTTGATCCGCTCCGGATTAACGGGAACGCCGCAGTCCACAACGTAGTCGACTTTTGGGATCCTGATCTTATTATTGGCATCAACCTTAACTTCCACCACGCAGGCAACGTATGTGAGAAAGCTTCGGTGGGCAGCAAAGCCCTGGCCGCTTCCTTTTGGTAAGTTTTTTCCCCAATTTGATTTTTCCTTTGCCGTTTCAATGACATTCCTAAAACGCGCTGTACTCCAGGGATAATCTTCAAGTTTTTCATTGTAGTTCCAAAATTCAGAAGTTAGTGAATTGAAGTCAATCGTCCGGTCATTTCCAAGTAGGTCCAGCACATTCTGTATGGGATCAACGCCCCTCGCCTTGGCGACCTCATCTAACGTACAGCCTACTGCAAAAGCATGGTGAATATTAGCTACGGACCTTAACCATCCAATGCGAATCTTTGCTGGAGATTCATGCGTCTCGCAGCATACATTTTCGATGGCATAGGGCAAGTCGATCATCCCCATGCTTAGCTCTGCCCCGCTTGCCTCCTTGGAATTGGCGTCCGAAGTTCCACCAATGGGAGGGAATACCGATCGGTGCAACCATGATGTGACCTTGTTATTTTCATCGATACCAACTTTCAAATGTTGTGCAGCTGGAAAGTGGTAGAAGTCGTGCTGAATATCATCTTCACGCGTCCACAGTATTTTTATTGGGGTACCCATAGTCCGGGAAATGAGGGCAGCTTCAACGACGAAATCTGGTTTTGACTTGCGACCAAAAGCTCCACCTAAGAGCGTAATGTTGACTGTCACAGCTTTTTGATCCATTCCAAGCGCTTCGGCCAGCGATTTTCTAACGCCTTGTGGATCTTGAACTGGAGCCCACACTTCGCAGACATTATCATGAACGTGAGCCAGGGCACAGGGTGTTTCCATTGGCGTATGCGAAAGGAGTGGCACGATATAATCGGCTTCAATTATTTTTTTGGCACTCGTAAGGCCTTTGTCGATTTGCCCGCTTTCTCTTCTTACTTTTCCTTTCGCCTTTGCATGATTGAGCATGCCACCGTTGTAGGCCAATGAATTGTAATCGGCGTTGATGCCTTTGCTCCAGGTAACATCTAGGGCCTTGCGACCCTCCAGGGCCGCCCATGTATTGTCAGCGACAACTACAACGCCACCCAGCGGCTTGTTAAAATTGGTAGGGAAGCCCGGCGCATCCAGCGTGAAAACTTTTAACACGCCCGGTACCTTTACAGCATTGTCCGAAGTGAAAGATTTTAGTCCCGCTCCCGGTTCAGGATTGCGTTTGATGACTGCAATTTTTGTGTTCGGAAGATGGTTATTGTCGAGCCCGAACTTTGCTCTGCCGGTAACTATATCTCTAAGATCGACTATGGAGCTTTGTTTGGTGATATATTTAAAGTCCTTTGGTTCTTTCAACTTAACACTCCCCTCCGCTGGCATCGGCAGTGCCGCGGCTTTTTCGGCCAGGTATCCGAAGCCCAGCGATTTGCCAGAGGAATGAAAGACTTCATGATTATTTGCTTTACAATCCGCTACATCTACGCCCCACTCATTAGCGGCTGCCTGCTCCAGCAAAAGTCGCACAGTAGCTCCCGCTTTGCGCAACGGTGTGAAAAACATTCGTACACTATAAGAACCATCCGTATTTTGGTCACCATATTTTTCATCCCCAACAGCCTGCACAACTTTCACCCTGGACCAATCTGCTTCCATTTCGTCTGCCATCACCAGAGGAAGACTTGTTCGTATTCCAGTTCCCATTTCAGATCGATGGGCAATAAGGGTAACATCTCCATTTCCGTTAAGCGAAATGAAGAGGTTTGGGGAGAATATGTAGTCGGGATTGCCAACGAGCTTTTTTGACGTATCCGAACAGCTGAGGTTGATACCCAGCAACAGTCCAGTCATGCTCATGGAAGTAGATTTCAGAAAGTCGCGACGGCTGACTTTGAAAATTTTTGATTCGTATATGTCTGTTTTCATTTTGCTGCTGCGTTAGATGCTCTCTTTATGGCTTTCCGGATCCGTTCATAAGTTCCACACCTGCAAATGTTACCAGACATGGCTGTTTCAATATCGCTGTCGCTCGGCGTGGGATTCTTTTCAATCAAGGCGATTGCTGCCATTATCTGGCCAGTTTGGCAATATCCACATTGGGGAACATTCTCATCCATCCAGGCTTGTTGAACTGGATGAAGGGATTCACCAGAGGATACGCCCTCAATTGTTGTCACTTTCTTGTTGCCTACCGCGGAGACAGGAGTCGAACATGACCGGACCGGAGCACCGTCGAGGTGCACGGTGCAGGCTCCGCATTGAGCGACGCCGCAACCATATTTTGTTCCTGTGAGACTGAGGTTATCGCGAAGCACCCAAAGCAGAGGAGTATTGGGAACGGCTTCCACCTCACGGCTTTCACCGTTTACGATGAGTTGGTAAGTTGCCATGGATTAAGGATTGTTTTATTTCAAGTTAAGGAAATTAAATTGAAAGATTAAGAAATTGAAAAATTGAAAGATTGGAAGGTCTTAAGGTTATGTATTTTCAAGTCAGGTCGGTCCAGCAAGATTTGTAATCATCAGACAGATGATCTCTGCAATCATTTATTTGGTTTCTATATGAAATTACACTTTCAATAAGTAACTTTTATTATTGACCAACAGAGATGTAATGCTATGCACAATTTGGGTGGGTTAAACTTTTTTGGCCAACTACAGATACCAAAACAGATTGAATCAATAGCAGTTTATCAAGGGCGCGCCATTGAATAGCCACTGTACCCATAAAACAGGGAATGAGACTGAATGCTACAAAGCATGCTTGTGGGGATTATTAAGATGCTTTTAAAGGCAAAATGAAATGGACAATGCTGAAGAGAAAGTCTCGAAGTTCTACAACACAGTGGGATGGGAGACCATAGATGGCTTTACTGAGGATGCAAGAAAGTTCGAGGATTTAAGAAAGCACAGCGAGAAGTACGTTCGTAAATGCCGTGAAAGAATCTTTAGGCACATTCCAGATCATGGCGCGTATATACTTGATATGGCCTCAGGTCCCATACAATGGCCGGAGTATGTGGATTATTCAAAAAATTTCGAGAAGAGATATTGTGTCGACTTATCTTCGAAGGCATTGGAAATGGCAAAAAGGAGGATTGGAGATCATGGTGTATTCTTGCATGGCAGCTTTTTTGATATCCCTCTTCAGGAAAATTTCTTTGATTGCGCGTTAAGTATTCATACGATCTATCATATGGATAAAGACAAACAAGAAATAGCCGTGCGTAAACTGCTCCATGTTACTAAGCCAGGTAAACCAGTAATTATTCTTTATAATAATCCTAGGGTATTGTTTATAACAACGGCTCAGCGCATTTTCTCAAGAGTTAAGCGCATCCTTAAAAAGTCTAATGACGAACAGGCTGACAACAGTCTATACGTTCACGCGCATCCTATTCAATGGTGGAACAGATTTACCGATATTGCCGACGTAAAAATTTTTCCCTGCCGGTCGTTTGGTGCAAATATTCATAGAAGATTAATACCTGACAATAGAATAGGAAGCATGATGCTTGATGTATTATTCAATCTTGAGGAGTCGTTTCCTAACTTCTTTGCAAAGCATTTTCAGCACCCTATGATAGTACTTACGAAAAAGAAATAGGCAACAAGTAAACCTGAAACACGACTGAGAAAATATTGTTCCTAATCGAGGCTTTTAGATCATTTGATCGTGTACTTTTACAGGAAGCCGACTTCAGTAAGATTTGTCCGTCAACTCAGTCACGTCCGCTCGCAATTTCGTAAACCAATTATTGGTGACGGATGGAGTATCAATTTTCTCGGCGTGCTTTCAAGTTGAATTCCAAGATGGTATGGGATCGTGCAGGTGCGACACACCGACTAGACTAATCGACTTGCACAGGTTAATGAGATCAAAGGGGTTAACAAACAAGATACCGGGGTGTAATAAGTCTCTGGCAGTACGAAAATTAAAAACCAGAATCAGTACAAATATTCAATCTGAATACAAAGATCAAAAAGAATGGACTATTCATTTTTCAAATTAATTCATTTGATGGCCGTTATTGTTTTCTTAGGAAATATTATCACAGGTCTTTTTTGGATGCGTCTCGCAGTGAAAACAAAAGACCTGACAATAATACATCACACCATGAATGGTATCATCTTAGCAGATCGGTATTTTACTATACCTGGAGTCATTGTTATAACCGTTGCTGGATTTATGGCCGCTATTTACGGTCACTTGCCAATTCTGCGAACAGGTTGGATATTATGGTCTATTATTTTATTTTCAATTTCTGGACTGGCATTTGCCTTCAAAGTAGCTCCCCTCCAAAAAAAAATTTATAAGTTCACTCTAGGGTTGGAAAATTCCGCAGACTTTGATTGGATAAAGTTCCATAAAATCTATTTTGCATGGGACATTTGGGGTCTGATCGCAGTATTGACCCCGTTGACTGCATTTGTCATGATGACGCTAAAGATTCCACGTTGATGAAGGGAATTGGAAAATTGGAAGATTGTAAAATTGAAAATTGTGAAATTATAAGTGCAACGCATCAGGACTTTATAAAAAAAACATGGGGATAATTCTTCATGCACCTTGCATCTTGGTAACCTCAGGTACGGGCACGGACTTTTTGTGAAACGTTGTGTTTCCGCGCCTAGGTAGTGGCGCCGTCTAACGGATTTCACCACACATTGGTGTCCCCCTAACTGGCCCTCATTTCGTGTCGTCACCCAACAAACCTGCCCCTTGGATACGGGACGTTCCGCACTGCGGACCCCAATATTCGAATCAAAAACTTTAAGCATATCCCTTCATACAGTCCGATGTTCATTATCTTTCGGTACCTTGAAACGGTAGTATCGCAGGGAGCGAGGCACGGATGAGATGACGTGCGTACGGTTGGGAAGGGGTGGTACTTCCAAGGAAAATGACAATAAAGATGCGGTACCGGATCTGAAAAACGAATATCTGAAAAAGGTGACTTTTTATTACAGATCAGAAAATATGAAAAACAAACGAAGAGATTTTATAAAACTTACAGGGATGACAACCCTGGGTATCGCCAGTGGAGGCCTTTCAAATGTTTTTGGTACAACACAAAATTATTCACCTACTACAAAAAATCCTGCAATGATGGAAAACCCAATTTGGTCTGACGAGAACTCAAGTATCATAGGTGGGTATGGTAAATGGGCCGCGGGATTAACCGAAAGCAAATTGCCCATTTTTTCTTTTCGAAAATCAGAGTTTACGAATGTGGATCCATGGAAGAAAAGTGCGCGTGCCAGGTTGGCCGAGCGGTTAGCTGTTCCAGACGCGGGAGGTCTCCCTAAAGTCACTGTAAAAAAACAATATTCATACGACGGTTTACACATTGAGGAACTCAGCTGGCAATTGCCGTATGGACCCCCTACGGATGCAATCCTTCTGAAACCCGAGAATGCCAAAGGGAAACTACCCGGCATTCTTGCCTTTCATGACCATGGCGGTTTGAAATATTTCGGAACGCGTAAAATAACGCGTACTTCCGACAAACTACATCCGCTCATGATAGAGCATCAAAAAGACTATTATGAAAACAGAGCATGGGCCAACGAAGTGGCTAAGCTTGGATATGTAGTACTTGTCTCAGATGCGTTTCCATTTGCCAGCAGAAGGGTATTGCTGAGAGATGTGGAACCATCATCCTTGCGCAATGGGCTAACCGATAACGATCCTGAAAATGTGGACCATATAAAGGCCTACAACGATTGGGCTTCTGACCACGAACATATCATGTCAAAGGCACTTTTTAGCGCTGGTACGACCTGGCCTGGTGTATTTTTCGCTGAAGACAAAAAAGCTCTCGACGTCCTGTGCAGTCGTCCTGAAGTTGATGAAAGGAATATTGGTTGTGCCGGCCTATCAGGCGGCGGTATGCGCACAGTCTTCTTGGCCGGACAGGAAGACAGAATTAAATGCGCGGTGTGCGTTGGTTTTATGACCACCTGGAGAGATTTTGCGCTTAACAGGGCTTATACTCATACGTGGATGACTTATGTTCCGCTGCTGCCTAATGAATTGGACTTTCCGGAAATACTCGGATTGAGGGCGCCATTACCCACTATGGTGCTCAACGACAATGAAGACCAGTTGTTCACCCTCGATGAAATGAAAAGGGCGGATCAAATATTAAACGAAGTATTTCAAAAAGCTGACGCATCCGACCGCTATAAATGTCTGTATTATCCCGGTCCCCATAAGTTTGATAAAAAGATGCAGACGGATGCATTCGGCTGGTTCGACAAATGGCTTAAGGCGTGACCCGAAGTGTTTTTTGCTAGTTTAATACAGCGGAATTTATGTCATTTGTCTCAGTAATTATGGACTAAATTTTTTAGCTTGTATTGGCAACTGAATGGAAGTGTAACAATTCAATAATAATCTTAACAACCCAAAATATGAAAACGAGCCGCAGAGACTTTTTGAAAGTTTCAAGCCTCACTGGAATAGGCTTAGCTACGACCGCTGCTTCAAACGGGTATGATATTCTCAACGAAACCAAGATTTCCAACACAAATCTTCAGCGTTTCAATATGTGCGGGTACGCAGCACCCAAACTTGAAACCGTCCGCATCGGTTTTGTGGGACTGGGAAACCGAGGACCGGACGCTGTGAAACGGATGTCGCATATCGAAGGAACGGAGATAAAGGCCTTGTGTGATATACGAGCTGATAACGCAAATGCGGTTAAGAAAACGCTCGAGGGCTCCGTTCACAGCCCCCAAGTGTATACTGGCAAAGAGGAAGAATGGAAAAAAATGTGCGACCGTCAAGATATTGATCTGGTGTATATTGCTACACCATGGGCGTTGCATGCCCCGATGGCCGTGTATGCCATGGATCACGGCAAGCATGTATGCATAGAGGTGCCCGCGGCCAAGACAATTGACGAATGCTGGCAACTCGTAAATACTTCCGAGCGCACAAAAAAACATTGCATAATACTGGAGAACTGCTGTTACGACTTCTTTGAGCTGCTAACCTTAAACATGATTCGCCAGGGTTTGTTTGGAGAAATTGTTCACGGCGAGGGAGCATATATCCATACGTTACTGGAGAGCAACTTTTCAAAGGACAACTATTATGATATGTGGCGGTTGAAAGAGAACCTGCGAAATGGTAATCTGTATCCGACTCATGGACTGGGACCGGTGGCTCAAGCGATGAATATTAACCGCGGTGATAAGATGGACTATCTGGTTGCTGTCTCCAGCAATGATTTTCAAATGGGCGCGATGGCAAATGAATTGGCCGCTAAGGATGCTTTTTATAAGCCTTATGCTAACAAGAATTTCAGAGGAAATATGAACACGACTACTATTCGCACCAGCCAAGGCCGGACGATCATGTTGCAGCATGATGTGACGTCGCCGGCGGTGTATTCTCGCATTCACAAAATCAGTGGCACTAAAGCTTCTTGTTTGAAATATCCCCAACCAGGGAAGATTGCATTTGGTCACGAAGATTGGGTCAGCGAGGAAGAGTATAAAAGTCTGGAGAGCAAATATGTGGCCCCTATTGTGAAGAAGGTGGGTGAAATGGCGAAGCAGGTGGGGGGCCATGGTGGTATGGATTTTTTGATGGACTGGCGCACAATTGACTGTCTGCGCAACGGACTACCAGTTGATATGGATGCTTATGATGCCGCTGCCTGGAGCGCGGTCGCGCCATTAAGTGAAAAATCTGTTGCCAGTCGGTCCAATTCGGTGGACATTCCAGATTTTACAAGGGGATCCTGGAAAAGTAACAAGCCTGTCGATATTTCACTGGAAAAAGGCGGTACTACGAAAGTGCTGATGTAGAAAGCTTTCGCCAAGGGTGAGAATCGAAAACAGTTTGACGGAATATAATTCGGTATTGCCGCGATCAATGGCATATGGAGCAAATACATTTATTCAACTTGGTGCAACTTCGTGTCTTCGCGACTTGGTGGCGTTACTGTATTTCGTCATTTCGTGCCCCTTGAAAATCCTTGATCGACTATTTTTTCTTGCTTGATTTAGCCTTGGGGTTGTATGCGAGGCATTGATCGATCCAGTACTCCAGGTCCTGGTCAAGATCTATTGCGGCTGGCTCAACAAACACAAATCCTTTTAGTGGAGTCCCGGTAAAGTCCATTGGCTTGCATCCTCTCTTTTTCAATGCTTCAGCATGCATTTCCTGCCCAACGCGCGCCATCAGCATCTCCTTTACCACACCAAGACACATTTTGTCCTCAACCATGAAGCAAAGTCCACCCATCATTTTCTTTTCTTCAGATTTTATTTTCTTTCTCTTCAGAACATGTCGGAGACGGTCGGCAAGGTGCTCATCGTAGGGCATATGAAAAAAGTGTTGAAATGTTTACGTTTTGGTTGTCGAAGGCTGTTTAATAGAACATCATATCCATCGAAAAAAAGCCGGAGCTTAGAAAGCCCCGGTGGGTGAAAAGAATGTCGTTAAGTTGGCAAGTACTAGAAGAAGAAATGCTCTAAAACGATCTTTCCATCTTTCACTTCATACACAGCAATTTCGTCCATTTTTACTCTGCCTTGTCCTTTGATCGTAACGTCCATGCCCATAACACAGCTGAAAAAGTTTCCTGCCACCTGAGGCTTGCCGGTGTAGCCACCGTGCATTTCTTCAGTCATCTCCTGCCATTGTTTTGCCTTTTCTTTTATCTTATCAATTCCCTGGACGTTTTGCCAGTTTGAGTGGGCCGGTTCAACGCTTCTTACATTCTCATCGTAAAGTTCATCCTGAATTTGGTCAAACTTTCCCTGCTGAGCCAATTCGTAAAATCTGTCAGCTACTTCTTGGGTGGTTGTTGTTTTTTCCGTCGTTGTTTCCATGGCTTTTTGATTTAGAGAACAAATATAAATCCTCGGCTTATACGAAGTATGAAGAAATTATGAAAGTTGCAATCCGCATCATCCAAAATGGGTTACAAAGGGGACACTTGGCACGGAATTAATAGACTGGACTGACGAACTCTCACGAAAGCTAATTTTCGATGGAATCACAACGTTTTTGCCATGTTGATCCCCGGCTTTCACGAATGCACCTAGCGAATGCCTCTATCATTGACCATGTCTCAGGCAGGAAATTCCTACAACTACTCGAAAGTTTAGCATCGGCTATTATAAAAAATGTAATGGCATCATGGCGGCCTTAATAGTACATTCTTTGGCCTTAACAGAGTATCAGTCGGGGCAGATGAAGGCTAACTTTGAATTGCACTTCAGCACTTCGACAACTGATTGCGTAAGCTTCAATTTGTAAACGCAATTATAATGGCAGACGATTAACAAAATAAATTTTTAAGAGTATGGAAAAGAATAATTATTACTCGCAAGAAAATCATGGTCCTTATCAACTTTTCGATTTGGGCGATTTTCAGTTGGAAGATGGTGGTACAATCAACAATTGTCAGCTCGCGTATTCATCCTTTGGTAAATTAAATGCCAAGAAGGATAACGCAATCTTAATCACAACATGGTATTCAGGTACCAGCAAGATCATGGAAAAAGTTTATACAGGCGAAGGAAGAGCAATTGATCCTGCTAAATACTTTATTATTATTGCCAATCAGATTGGGAATGGTCTTTCTACTTCTCCCAACAATGTATTGGCTCCTCTACAAGGACCTAAATTTCCACGGGTAAGAATTGGTGATGATGTCCGGGCACAACATAAATTGTTGACCGAATATTTTGGTATCGAAACCTTAGCGTTGGTCATCGGCGGGTCGATGGGTGCACAGCAAACATGGGAATGGGCAGTCAGGTATCCTGATATGGTGAAGCGTGCTGCGCCTATTGCCGGAAGAGCCAGAAATAGTCCACATGATTTTTTATTCATAGAGACGTTTACGTACGCTCTCAAGAGCGATCCTGCCTGGAATAATGGTCACTATCGCGAGCCGAATACGGTGAATTTCGGATTGTGTCATCTTGCTGACCTGTGGTCGTTAATGGGTTTTAGTGTTGAATTTTTCAGGGAAGAACTCTACATGAATATTGGATTTTCATCGCTGGAAGAGTTTCGCACGGGGTTCACACAAAACTATTTTCTTCCCATGGATCCGAACAATCTTTTGTGCATGGCATGGAAGTGGCAGCAGGGAGACGTAAGTCGGTTAACAAATGGGAATCTCGTGTCAGCTCTTGGACGCATTCGGGCCAAAGTCTTCGTAATCGCTATTGATTCTGATATGTTATTCCCGCCAAGCGACTGTGAGACAGATCAGAAGTTGACACCAAATAGTGAATTGAGGGTCATCCATAGTCAAGCCGGGCATTTGGGTCTTTTTGGATTGCAACCCTCTTACTTCGAGCAAATTGATAAATACCTTGGAGAGCTACTAACGTTACAACCAGAGAAAGAATCCAAGTACGGGCATCATACTAACGCCTTCCCGAAATCAAAGGTAGCCGAGCATGAGTTTTAAAAGAGGTTGTTTTCGTCTATTAACCGTCTCGATAAATTGACTGATTGTTAAGAATACATTTGATGATTTTTATTTCTAACTTAAAAAAAATGTCTGGAGGTCATGGTTTCTCTGCTTGATTTTGTATATGATAATTGCTTATTCAGACAATTTAAGGTGAATGACCTGTTGTTTGTGGAGTATAAGTGCGTCGTGGATGAAACTAAATTGCAGATTTGGTCGCGACATAACTACTTCATCTATGTCTTGAGTGGCAAGAAGATCTGGAAGACGATCCGGGCAAAATACGAAGTCTTTAGTGGACAAGCGATTTTCATAAAAAAGGGTGCCAATATTGTTCAGCAATTTTTTGACAAGGACTTTTGTTCGCTCATTATATTTGTGCCGGATAATTTTATCATTGATGTAATCAAACATTGTGACATACCATTATCGGATCTGAAAAAGAAAAGTAAGATTTCGGACTCGGTGATCCCCCTACATCCCGACCCCATCCTTACGACATATTTTCAATCTGTTTTCGCG